>JANOZI010001169.1:0-9380 GCA_031429375.1 Acidobacteriota bacterium
CTCGCCGGCGCCCATGCGGTCGAGCGGGGGCTGGCGCACGCCGTGCCGGTCGGTGAGACGCTCGAACTGCGGCGGTTCGATCTCACGCCCAACCCCGCGGCCAGCGGGGACCGCGTGGCTTTCGCGCTGACCTTCGCGGCCAGGAGCGCGGCGAAGATCAGCGAGATCGTTCTGTTGATCTACTCGTCGCTCGAAACACGGGTGGCGATCGTGGATCTCCGCTCGGCGGGCCTGCCGGTCACGTTGACGGCCGGCCAGGAGTGGTCGTTATCGGGCTGGATCGCGAGCCTGCCTGTTGTCGAGGGCGCCTACCGCTTCGGGTTGTATCTCGGCACCAGCGATTTCGCGGACGACCTGCCCGACCTGGTCCAGCTCGACGTCCAGGCCCGCGCCAAGCCCGGCGGTCACGCGCCGTACCCTGTCGAACACCGCGGCCTGGTCGAGCTCGAGTTCGGGGTGACTTCCTAGTTATCGTGCTCAGTCCCAAACGGCAACTGAAATACTGGCTCTACACCTGGGTCCCGGGATTCGCGGGCCGGTTTCCGTATTACGGCACGCCGGTCCATTTTCGGCCCGGCGCGGTCATCTTCCGGGCGATCTGCGAAAACGGCGGCTTCGAGCCGGACATCGTCAACCGAATCGTCCGGTTGGCCCGTCCCGATACGACGGTGTTCGACGTGGGCGCGAACATCGGGCTGATGGCGATTCCCGTCTTGCGCGCGTGCCCGAGTTGCCGGGTCGTCTCGTTCGAGCCCTCTCCAAACTCGTTGCCGTTCCTGGAACGCACCGTCGCGGGGAGCGGCTTCGCCGATCGATGGACGGTCGTCGGCAAGGGATTGGCCGGCAGGACCGGCGAGATGGACTTCGCCGTCGGTCGCCCGCAAGACGCGTTGTTCGAGGGTTTCTCCGGCAACCGCAACGTGGCCGGACGCTCGATTCGCGTCCCGGTCAGCACGCTGGACGACGAGTGGCGGCGGCTCGGCTCGCCCGACGTTTCGGTGATCAAGATTGATGTCGAAGGCGCCGAGGGCATGGTCCTGGCAGGTGGCCGCGAGCTGCTGGCCGGCGCGCGCCCGGCCGTTGTGATCGAGTGGCACGAGCCGTATCTCACTCGCATGGCTACGCCGGCCGGCGAGCTGGTGACGGTCGCACGCGAGCACCGCTATCGCATCTTTACCATTCCCGCAGGCACTCCCGTGGACGATGAATTACAGCTGCGCGTGCAGATGATCGATTGCCAGAACTTTCTGCTGATGCCGGAGGCGGTCCGTTGAAGACGCTGCTCGTGACCGGCTCGTCCGGATTGATTGGCTCGGAAGTCTGCACCTACTTCGGTCACGAGCTCGGTTACGCCGTGCACGGCGTCGACAACAACCAGCGCGCGGTCTTCTTTGGCCCGCACGGCGACAACCGCTGGAACCAACGGCGTCTGCAAGCCGAGCTGCCACACTTCGTTCATCACGAGCTCGACGTTCGCGATCGCGCGGGTGTCGCCACTCTGGTGGCCGACATTCGTCCCGACGTGATCGTGCATGCGGCCGCGCAGCCGAGCCACGATCGCGCGGCGGCCATCCCATTCGATGACTTCGACACCAACGCCGGCGGCACCCTTAACTTCCTGGAAGCGGCGCGCCAGCATTGTCCCGAGTCGCCATTTGTCCACATGTCGACGAACAAGGTGTACGGCGACGCCCCGAATACGATCGCCCTGCGCGAGCTCGCGACCCGGTGGGACTACGCCGACCCGGCCTACCAGCACGGCATCCCGGAATCGTTCACGATCGATCAGTCGAAGCATTCCCTGTTTGGCGCGTCGAAGGTGGCAGCCGATGTGTTGGTCCAGGAGTACGGCCGCTACTTCAACATGCCGACCTGCTGTCTGCGTGGCGGGTGCCTGACCGGGCCGAATCATGCCGGCGTCGAGCTGCACGGCTTTTTGTCGTACCTCGTCAAGTGCAACCTCGACGGCCGCACGTATTCGATCTTCGGCTACCAGGGCAAGCAGGTCCGCGACAACATCCATTCGCTCGACGTCGCGCGGTTCATGGCCGCGTTCGTCGCGGCGCCGCGCGCCGGCGAGGTCTACAACCTCGGCGGCGGCAAACCGAACGCCTGCTCGATTCTCGAGGCCTTCACGATTACAGAGGGTTTCACCGGCAAGCCGCAAATCCACACCTACGTCGAGCAGCATCGCAGCGGCGATCACATCTGCTACTACTCGGATCTGCGGAAAATGCGCGCGCATTATCCGTCGTGGGACATCACGCGGTCGCTGCCCGAGACGATCGGGGAGATTGTCCAGGCGTGGTCACGGCCTCGATGACTGCTGCGCTGCCACGCCTGTTGTATCTCGCGGATGTGCCGGTCGAAGCGAGCTATCACGGCTCGGCACTCCTGTATCGGTTGCTGCAGGGCTATCCAGCCGATCGACTATGTCTGATTGAGGGGAACCTGTTGACGTCGCGACGCGATCGCCGGCTGCCCGGTGTGCGTTACGAGTCGCTGAATGTCGGCCGGCCGCGGCTGTTGAACAGCCGGCTTCACGACTGGTATTCGATGTGGCTGATGTCCCGATCCGCCGGCAGAGCGCGGCAACTGCCGTCCCTGCTTGACGGCTTCGAGCCTGAGGCGGTCATGACCGTGGGGCACGGGTATACCTGGGTGACGGCCGCGCGTTTTGCAGCTCAGCGCAGCGTTCCGCTGCACCTGGTCTGTCACGACGATTGGCCGTCGGTGGTCCCATCGGCGCTGCGTAACCGGGTCGAGCGAGAGTTCGGTGATGCGTACCGGCAAGCCGCGTCACGATTGTGCGTTTCGCCGCAGATGGTCACCGAGTACGAACGGCGATATGGCGCCGCCGGCACGGTGCTCTATCCAGCCCGTGGCATGGACCCGCCGGCCTTTACGGCACCGCCGGAGCGCCTGCGCCGGAATGGCGGGGCCCCGACGCTCGCGTTCGCCGGAACGATTAATACGGCGGGTTACGCGCGGCTCTTACGTCGTGTCGCCGATGCCCTTGAACCACTGGACGGCCAGCTGCTGCTGTATGGTCCAGCCAATCCGGATCAGGTTGCGTCACTCGGGCTCGATCACTCCAGGATCCGCATGCGGGGCCTGGTGCCGGCGGCCGAATTGATGACGCGGTTACGGGACGAGGCGGATGTGCTCCTGGTCCCGATGTCCTTCGCTCCTGAAGATCGTCCGAACATGGAGATGAGCTTTCCGAGCAAGCTCACCGATTACTCGGCGGTCGGGTTGCCGCTGCTGATTTACGGTCCGCCGTACTCGTCAGCCGTGCACTGGTCGATCGCGAACCCGGGCGTCGCCGAAACCGTTACGTCGGAAGACCCGGCGGCGCTGGCTGGCGCGATCGCCCGCCTGGCCCGCGACCCGGATCATCGCTGGCGCCTGGCCGAGTCTGCGCAAGAGGTCGGCGAGCGATTCTTTTCGGCGTCGAAGGCCCAGGCCGTCTTTCGTGGCGCGCTGGCGCGGAGCGCGATGACCGCTGCGACTGCCACGCCATGAGGAAAGCGCTGGTCCGAATTCTCTCGCCGTCACGCGTCGGGCCGACTCAGATATGACGACTGCAACGCCGGGGCCGGCCTCGTTGCGGGATCGGGTGCTGTTGAAAACGCTGGCCGCCGTCCCGGCCACTCTCGCGCGCCACGTGATGTTCTTACTGCGCGCGCATCCCGCGTTGGCCGACCGCTGGGGCGTTCACATCCGGCCCGTTCATTACTACGACCCCTTACCCGATTTCAGGAACATCACCGCGGCGGCCACGACCAGGCGCCGGCACTCACCGGCGATCGATTTCAACCTTCCGGCCCAGGTCAACGCCGTTCGCCGGCTGGGTGCGGCATACCGATCGGAGCTCGAAGCCATCACCGCTTCGGGGGCATTCAACTTCCTGAACGAGTATTTCGGCGGCTTCGATGCCGCGATGTACTACGCCCTCGTCCGCGACTTGCGGCCCGCGCGGGTCGTCGAAATCGGTTCCGGCTTCTCCACGCGCATCGCCGACCACGCGGCGCGGCGCAATCGCCTCGACGGCCACGCCATGGAGCTGACGAGCATCGAGCCGTTTCCAGAGCCCCGCCTCACCGACGGGATGCCGGCGATCACGCTGATACAGAAGCCAGTCGAGGCCGTTGACCTCGCCCTGTTCGAGTCGCTTCAGGCCAACGACATCCTCTTCATCGATTCCAGCCACGCCGTGAAATTCGGCGGCGACGTCTGCCGCGAGTTCCTGGATATACTGCCGCGGCTCAAGCCCGGGGTGTGGGTCCACGTGCACGACATCTTCTTTCCGCAGGATTACCCGGCGCGCTGGCTGATCGAACAACGCGTGGCGTTCAACGAGCAGTACCTGCTCGAAGCCTTTCTCGCGTTCAATCGCGAGTTTGCGGTCCGCTCGGCTCACCATTGGCTGCAGCTCGATCATCCCGGCGTCGTCGCGGAATTGTGTCCGACGCCGCTCGGCGCCGGCGGCGATCCCGGGCCCACCAGCTTCTGGATGCAGCGGGTATGAGCCGCCCCGACAACTGGCTCGGTTGTGGCGACAACCCCGTTCACTCCAACATCGTGCTGCCGGTGAGGGTGGACGACGCAGGTCGAAGATCTGGCCGCGTGCGGAAATGTCTCGCGAGGGCCGCTGGCGGCGAACGGCCGGATCGCGCACCACCATGACCGCGACGGCTATCAGTGTGATCGTGCCGACGATCGGCCGGCCCGAATCACTGCAGCTCCTGCTCGAGTCGCTGACTGCGCAGTCGCGCCAGCCTGATGAGGTCATCGTGTCGGATGGCAGCCTCGGCGAGGAGGTTGCGCGCGTGGTCGCACAGCCGATCTGGACGGCGCGGGGGCTGAACGTGCGACGCATCTCGGTGCAGCCGCCCCACGCGGTCCGCCAGCGTGTCGCGGCCATCGCCGAGTCACGAG
Organism: Acidobacteriota bacterium; assembly: GCA_031429375.1. Lineage (GTDB taxonomy): Bacteria > Acidobacteriota > Vicinamibacteria > Vicinamibacterales > UBA2999 > 12-FULL-67-14b. The sequence continues at coordinate 4,942 of JANOZI010001169.1, forward strand.
GCGAGTACTTGCTGATGCTTGATGACGACGTGGTGCTCGAGCCGGATTGTGTCGAGCAGCTGCTGAGCACCTTATCGAAGGACAGGGGCATCGTCGGCGCGGTTGCCGACCTCAACAACCAGTCGTGGCCGACGCCGACGCGCGCCTGGCGTTGGTACATGAGATTCGGGCTCGGCATGGCAGACGGGTCGTGGCAGGGCCGCGTGGTCGGACCGTTGCTGCGATTTGGCTACAACCCCTCGCCCAAAGGCGTTTCGCCTATGGCCTGGTTGACTACAGGCAACACGTTGATCCGACGGTCCGCCTACGATCAGGCGGGAGGGTTCTCCGATTTCTTCCTGCGGCGCTCCACCATCAATGAGGATGTCGACCTCGGCCTGAAGATTGCGAAGCTGGGACGCATCGTGTTCTGTCCGGCCGCCCGAATGGGACATTTTCATGCACCTGGTGGGCGGGTCTCTCCCCAAGTGGCTGCCGAAGACGATCTTTACAATCGCTATCGGATCCTGCACCGCACTGAAGGCCGATCGGTTACTGGAGCCTTTGCCCTGGTGTTGTTGTTTTTGTGTCTGGAAACGACCAGCAACTTTGCCGGTTGCGTGCGTCGGCGTCGCCCCGACGGTTTCGGCGCGCGGTTGACCGGCCGGTTGATCGCGATGACGAAGATTCTGAAACTAGTGGTGTCCGGCGGAGCGGACTCCTGAGGATGGCTGCGAGCCGTCTGCTTGGCATCACGCTGGTCGTGCTCTGCGGTGTCTATACCGCCGCTGCGTTCACCATCTATCCCTCACTCTACCCGGACGCCGCCGCTGGCTTCGCGGTGCGGAAGAGCATGGCAAGCGGCGCCGCGTGGAACCACATGATTGAGCCGCGCTCCGACGATATCTCAAAGGACCGCGCCTACTTCTATGCGACGTGGTCGCCTGGTCAGTATGCGGTTCCTGGCCTTGTTGCCGACCTAGGGTTGACCCTCGGCAGGGCGCTTACCGTGGTGTGCGTGTTCGCGTCTCTCATCGGATTGTCGGGATGGTTGCTCCTGTTTCGCACTCTCGGATTCGATTGGACCACCACGCTGGCGTGCGGCGTGCTGATTGCGGCCTCACGGACTTTCAACCTCTCTTTTCTCACCTACGTGGGCAGCGACTTGCTGGCCTTTGCGGCCTTTCCGATTATCGCCGTAACGGCATATCGCCTGCGGCATTCCTGGCTGCTTGTACCTGCCGCCCCTGTGCTCGTAGTCGTCGGGTTCTTCCTGAAGAACAGCATGGCGATCTACGTCGCATCCTGGATTCTGTGCGTAGCTGTCACCGACGCGTGGCGCTCGACGGGTTCAATCCGTGGCGTCGCTAGCCGGCTGGTGTCGACGGTGACTGCGATCGCCGCTGCGGTAGTTTTCGTGCAGTGGACTTACGTGTCACGGGGTTGGACGCCCGTCTCCTACGAACCATCCTGGTCGATGGCGCCGGCTGTCTACTTGTTGCCCTGGGTGATGCCCCTGCTGGCGGCAACCTCTGTTGACGACGTCCTCAGCCGGATCTTCCTCCGCCCGGGGCAAGCGTGGTACGACTACAAGAGCTCGACTCCATTCTTGCTGCCGATTGCGATGGCGACTCTGGCTTTCGTCGTTGATGTAGTTCGCCGGCGTTCGCAGCAGGTGGCAACGCTGGAGAGTGTGTCGTTCGTAGGCGTGGTGGTGGCCGCGTTTACTTATTTGTACGCCACCGGATCCGGGGCGAGCCTGGGCCTGTCACGACACTACCTTGTCCCCGGCTTCGTCCTCCTGCCCCTGCTGGTGCAGCGGATCGTGAACATGCCGCGATCGGGCGTTCGTGCCGTGCTCGCGGTGGTGCTGGCGGCGCCGTGTCTGTACGGCGCGCTGTCGTTCGCCTCCAATTGGCGTCGGCACTACGAGCATCGCACCGTCCACTCGGCTGATGTCCAAGTGACGCATCTGATGCTGACGCCGCGTCTGGTGGGTTTCCTCAAATCCCTTGACCGAAACCTACCTGGTGGCAGCAACCTAGTGGTGACTCCCGCTCCTGAATATGCGCTGGAGTTCTCGCGCACACGGGTGCTCGCCACCAGCGTGATTTCCGAGCCGGTGGACAAGATTAGGGACACGCGACGCTTTGGCGCCGTGGGGAACTTGATGGTCATTGCCGAACGCGAGGGGATGACTGACGAAGTCATCTCGACGTGGCTAGCGTCGTTTCAATCCTATGACCCGACGCAGTGGGAATACCTCGAGGCAGACGGCTTCCGGTTCTACGTGCCAGTCGCGCAAGCGGTGAACCGGACTTGGCTGGCGGCCGTGTGGGATGCCGTCGAGCGATCACCTGACGAGTTTGCCGCTGGGGGTCGCGGCAGCCGGCATGGTGGGACACGTTTCTGATGCCAGTGACCGCCGTCGTGACTGCCTTCGACCGGGTCGAGCAAACGCTCACCACTTTGACAGTGATTGCACAGTCCGACCCGCCTCCAGACGAGGTGTTGGTGCACGTCGACGGCAATGACCCGGCAGTCGTCAACGCGATTCGAGCGGCGCATGCCGGCGCGCGGATCCTCTGCAGCGAGCCACGCATCGGCCCCGGCGGGGCACGCAACCTCCTGATCGGGTCGGCCTCGAATCCCATCGTGACAAGTTTCGACGATGACTCCCGGCCGATTGATGGTGACTACTTCGCGCGTGTGGCCGAAGTGTTCGCTCGCGTCCCGGAAGCGTCGGTGGTTGGCGGCCACGTCTATCATCGCAACGAAACAATCGGCGCCGACGAAAAGACCGCGGCGTGGGTCGCGGATTTTTCAGGCGGCGCGTGTGCCTACCGCCGCGACCACTTCTTGGCGACTGGAGGATATGTGCCCGTCGTGACCGCGTACGGCATGGAGGAGGTGGACCTGGCCCTTCGGCTCCATGCGCAGGGCCGCCGTGTGCTGCAGACCCGCTGGTTGCGGGTCTTTCACGACACCGATCTCGTTCGGCACGCCGAGCCCGACGTGACGGCCGCAAGCGTCGCGAACATCGCGCTGCTCACGTTTCTCCGCTACCCGGTGACGATGTGGCTGGTTGGCGCGGGGCAGTGGCTCAACCGAATCCAGTGGCTGCTTGGTCACGGCCGCCGCCGCGGTGTGCTGCGGGGCATCGCGAGCATTCCGGCAACGCTGCGCCGATACGGTTACGCACGGCAACTGGTGACTGGCGCCGCCGTGCGTTCGTACCTGCGACTGCGCCGTCGTCCGATCCCGGCGGACCTCGGCCCGGTATGACGATCGCGCCTGCGGCCGGCCCCGAATGGCTGTGCTGCCATCTCGGCGCGCGCGAACATTACGCGGTACCCCGTGCGCTGCATCGACTCGGGCGGTTGCGGACGCTCGTGACCGACGCCTGGGTCAAACCCGGCAGCGTGTGGTCCCGCCTCCCCGGCGATTTGCCTCGACGGCTCTCCGAGCGCTTCCATCCAGAGCTGGCGGACGCCGACGTCCGCGCCTTCACGCTGCGGCTGATGGCACGCGAGGCCCTGTGGCGTTCGCAGCCATCCGCCGGATGGGACCAGCTGGTGAAGCGCAACCGATGGTTCGGACGCCGCGCCGCGGCGGCCCTCCATCGCATGCCTCACACGCGCGCCGCACGAACCGTGTTGTTTGCGCATAGCTACTCGGCCCGCGACGTATTCACCCACGCGCGATCGCGCGGCTGGACCACGGTGTTGGGGCAAATCGATCCGGGAGCCGACCACTTTCGCATCGTCGGGCAGGCTGCAGCGGACCGCAGCGAATTCGGCGGCGCCCCCGGCGCGCCTCCCGCGGAGTATTTCGAACACTGGCGCGACGAGTGCAGGCTCGCCGACTGGATCGTGGTGAACTCCGAGTGGTCGCGTGAGTCGCTGATGCGCGCGGGAATTCCCGCCGACAAACTGAAAGTCGTGCCGCTCGCCTACGAGCCCGAAGCTGGTGAGACCACCACCACGCGAGACTATCCGAGCGCGTTCACCCCGGCGAGGCCGCTGCGCGTGCTGTTCGTCGGGCATGTGGCCATTGCCAAGGGCGCGGCGGCGCTGCTCGAAGCCGTCGCGCTGTTGACGGACGTGCCCGTCGAGTTGTGGCTGGTCGGCGCCCCATCAATGACGATACCGGCACGGTTTCTCGCCGATCCGAAGATTCACGTCGTGGGTGCGGTGTCGCGGCTCGACGTGATGCGGTTCTATCGCGACAGCGACGTGCTGGTGTTTCCCTCGTTGTCGGACGGTTTCGGCATGGCGCAGATCGAGGCGCAGGGCTGGCGGTTGCCGATCATCGCGTCCCGTTTCTGTGGCGATGTCGTCCAGCACGGGGTCACTGGCCTCATCCTCGACGATGTGACCGGACAGACCATTGCTGCCGCGATCAAGCGCGTGGCCGCGGATCCCCGGATGCTCGATCAGTTCTCGCGCAATTCGGGCGCG
>JANOZI010001170.1:0-3245 GCA_031429375.1 Acidobacteriota bacterium
GCCGCTGCGATGAGCGCGCGGGCGAAGTCCGCTTCGGCTTTCGAAGCGATCGCCACATCAAGCATCACCACCGTTCGATCGCTAAAGGCCTGCGGCTTTTTGGCGATCTCCAGCGTCGCCGTTGCCAGCATCGTGGCGTAATCGACGGCGCCCGCTTTCTCCCGCTCGTCGATGGCGCGATCCAGGAGCGTGGCCAGGTCTCGCGAGGCAGCGTGGCCGCTCAGTCTCTCCGCGCCGACGCCGGCCATCCGGAGGTCGGCGAGGGTGCGGCCGAGCGCGCGTGGAAAGCCCGGCATGCCGGCCACCGGCTCGAAATACTCGAGCGCGCCGTCCTGTCGCGCGTCAAACGTGACGCGGGCGGCCACCGCTTCGTCGCCAAGCGGTGCGCTCGGGCTCAAGCCCATGCGTGCCAGTGCCGGAATCGCCAGCCGCGCCGCCAGCTCGGTGAAGCCGGTACGCGAAACACCAAACGTCGCTCCGCGCTCCGATGCCAGGGCGAGCGCAAACTCGTCGGCCGCCGCGCGGCTGGCGGCCACGATCAGGATGGGCGGCTCAACTCCAGTCAGCCGCGACCTCGCCGCGGCAAGACGCGCGGCACTCGAGGGCGAGACGATGGGACTGAGGGTGGCTGGCAAGGGAAAAGGAACCTGCTTCAATCTTACGTAAACCTTAGCAGCTTGCCCTTTATGCGTTCCCGGATTACGTTCTCCGGATGCCCATCAACCTGAGCGTCAATGGCCGGCCGCACACGGTCGACGTCGATCCGTCGACGCCGCTGTTGTACGTGCTGAGCGACGAACTCGCGCTCAACGGTCCCAAGTTCGGCTGCGGCCTCGGCCAATGCGGCGCCTGCAGCGTGATTGTCAAGGGCCAGGCGATCCGCTCGTGCGTCACGCCCGTGAAAGCGGTGGCCGGCGACGAGATCACCACACTCGAAGGCCTGGGCACACCCGAGAAACTCCATCCCATTCAGCAGGCATTCATCGACGAGCAGGCGGCGCAGTGCGGCTTCTGCCTGAGCGGTGTCATCCTTTCCGCCAAGGCGCTCGTCGATCGCACACCCAGGCCAACCGACGAACAGATTCAGCAGGCGCTGTCTGGCGTGCTGTGCCGCTGCTTCGCGCACGCGAGAATGATGGCCGCGGTCAAACGGTACGCGGAAGGGAGGCGCGCATGAGCCACGTCTCTCGTCGCAACGTGCTGAAGGGAACGGGCGCGTTGGTGGTGTCGTTCGCGCTCACACCTGGAGACGTATTGGGCCAGGCGCTCGCGACCCTGGTCGGTGATCCGTCCAGGGACCTCGACGGCTGGCTGTCGATCGCAGCCGACGGCGCCGTCACTGCCTTTACCGGCAAATGCGAAATCGGGCAGGGCCTTTACACCGCGCAGACGCAGCTCGTCGCCGAGGAGCTCTGCGTGCCGGTGGCGCGGGTGACGTTGATTCAATGCCAGACCGGCACGACGCCCGACCAGGGCGTCACGTCCGGGGCGCAATCGCATCCGCAGAATTTCAACCACGCGAATCTCGCGCTCGCCGGCGCGACAGCGCGCGAGGCGTTGATGCAGATGGCGTCGAGGCATTTCGGCCCGCCGGTCGATCAGCTCAGCGTGCGCGACGGGGTTGTCTCGCATCAGGCGCGCCGCGTCGCCTACGGCGATCTGATCGGCGGCCGGAAGTTCAATGTCAGGCTCGATGCCGGCGCCAGGCGGCGTCATCCACGCGAGTGGACGGTGCTCGGGACGCCGGTCCGGCGACTCGACATGCCCGAGATGGTGACCGGCCGGCTCGAGTACGTGCACAACGTTCGCGTGCCCGGGATGGTGCACGGCCGCGTCGTCCGTCCGCCGACAGTGGGCGCAACGGTCGTCAGTGTCGACCACCGCTCCGTCAGCGACATGCCGGGCTTCATCAAGGTCGTGATCAAAGAAAACTTCGTCGGCGTCGTCTTCGAGAAGCAGTGGCAGGCCGTTCAGGCCGCCAACCGGATCAAGGTCGCCTGGAAGCCCGGCCCCGCGCTGCCGCCGCAGGCCACCTTCTACGATCACATGCGCAAGCAGCCGAGCCGCGACACGTTGCTGGTTGATTCGAAGGATGTGGACACCACGCTCGCGTCGGCCGCGAAGATCGTCCGCACCACCTACCTCCACCCATATCACAGTCACGGATCGCTCGGCGCCTCGTGCGCCGTCGCGGATGTAAAGGCCGACCGCGCGACCATCTGGTCGCCCACGCAGGGCGTATATCCCCAGCGCGACAGCTGCGCGCTGCTACTCGGAATGCCGAAGGAACAGGTGAAGGTGATCTACACGCGCGGCTCGGGCTGTTACGGCATCAACGGCGCCGATACGGTTTCGTATGATGCGGCGCTGATGTCGCAAGCCGCCGGCCGTCCGGTGCGCGTGCAGCTCTCGCGCCAGGACGAGATGGCGCACGAGAACTTCGGCCTCGCGTTTGTCGTCGATCAGCGGGCCGGCCTCGATCGCGACGGCAACATCATCGCCTGGGACTACGAGGCGTGGTCGCCGGTCCGCGGCGGACGTCCCGGTTATGCACGGCCGGGAAATCAGGTGACGGGATATCTCGCCGGCTCTCCACCAGCTGACTTCGCGCCGCGATCGCCGGCGCCGCCGCCGGCCGGCCCGCTGGCCAATGGCCAGAACGTGGTGCCGTCGTACGTGGCGGGCGCGGTCAACGGCGTGTCTGGCGGCACGGGCACCGTCAGAAGCGAACGCATGCTGTCTCGCGTCGTCGCGTCTCCCTTCTGGACCGGTCCGCTACGCTCGCCCAATCGCCTGCAGAACACCTTCGCACACGAGTGCATGATGGACGAGCTCGCGGCTGCGGCGAAGGCGGATCCGGTTGAATATCGGCTGCGCCACCTGCGCGATCCGAGACTGCGAGCGGTCGTGCAGACCGCCGCAAAGGCGGCGAACTGGCAGGCCAAACCGGCCGTTGCGGCCGGCTCGAACGGGCCTGTGGTCTCCGGGCGCGGCATGGCGTGCGTCCTCTACGAAGGCGACAACGGCTACTGCGGCATGGTCGCCGAGGTCGACTTCCATCGCGACACCTGCGCCGTCAACGTGACGCGCCTGGTGATGGCACTCGACTGCGGTCCCATCTCCAATCCCGACGGCCTCCGCAACCAGGCCGAAGGCGGCGCCCTTCACGGCCTCAGCCGCGCACTGTTCGAAGAAGTGACGTGGGATCACGAGAAGGTGACGTCGGTCGATTGGCGGACGTACCG
>JANOZI010001171.1:0-3438 GCA_031429375.1 Acidobacteriota bacterium
ACCGGGTGTCTGCGATTGTCTGTTCTGTTTGACACACATGTCGAACCCTTCTACACTGGAGTCAATCCAATTATGTCGAGGGCGAGGAACCGCATCCCGCGCTTGCTACTCCACACCGCCGTACCGCCAGGTACGTCGGCCCTCTCCGCGTTCTATCGCGAAGAGTTCATCAAGCACCACAAATGTTTGCAGGCCCAGCGTGAGTACTATAGCGACCAGGCCATCAACAGCGCAGAAACCGCCCTCCTCAAGATCATCTCCGAAATGGACCGCCTCACCGAAAACGCCAACGCCGAACAACTGGTTGCCAAGCTGCTTCGCGAGTTCGATATCGTGACCGGCCTGTCGGCCCGGTCCGAGCCCGATCGGGTCCACTAAGGCAAACCAAGTAGCCGCTTCTGGCCCGCACGCTCCCGGCACTCAGACAAGACCTCCAACACATCGTCCGCAGCGGCGTGGATGCCGTCAGCGCGCGCCGCGTGGTGGAACGGGCGCTGGCCGACGCCGTGCTGTCGGATCTGCTCACGACCCGCGCGTTGCACGTGATTGCCGTCGGCAAGGCCGCGGCGGGCATGGCGGCCGCGTTTCTCGCGGTGCCGCATCTGTCCATCCGGCATGCGCTGGCGATCGGCACGCACCGGCACGACCCGCTGCCGGCGGCGATCGAGTGGCTGGCGTCGAGCCATCCCTTTCCTGACGATCGCAGCGAGGCCGCGGCCGCGCGCGCCATGGCCGTGGCGCACGGCGTGCATTCGGGCGACGTGCTGTTGATTCTCCTGTCGGGAGGCGCGTCGGCGTTGATGGCGGCCCCGATTGAGGGAATGACGCTCGCGGACAAGATCGGCACGACTCGCATCATGATGAATGCCGGCGCCGAAATTCACGCGCTGAATACGGTGCGGCGTCATTTGTCGAAGGTCAAAGGCGGCAGGCTGGCAGCCGCGTGCGTCGGCACCACCCTGACGCTCGCGATTTCGGATGTCGTCGGCGACGATCTCAATGCCATCGGCTCCGGCCCGGGGGTGCCCGACCCGACGACGTGGCAGGACGCCGCCGCAGCCCTCGAGCGATTTGGCGGCGCCACTCATCCTCCGCACGTGAGGGCGCTCGTTCGCCGGGGCGTGAACGGTGAGCTTCCCGACACGCCCAAGCCCGGCCACGCGTCGCTGGCGCGCGCGACCGCACGGGTGATTGGCAGCCGGCGCGATGCCATGGCTGGCGCCGCGGCCGCGGCGGCCGAGCGGGGCTATCATCCGATCGTGGTGGCAGATCCAATCGTGGGTGAAGCGCGAGACGCCGCACCCGGATGGCTCGAGCAGGCTCGCGTCGCGGCGGCAGGCGTGGGCCGGGCGGCGTGCGTGATTTCGAGTGGCGAGACGACGGTTCGAGTCACGGGAGGCGGCGCCGGCGGCCGCAACCTCGAATTGGCGCTGGCCGCTGCGGCACTCATTGCAAGCATGCCGGGCCCGGTCGCCGCGGCGAGCATCGGCACGGACGGCATCGACGGCACGTCCGGCGTGGCCGGCGCGCTGGTGGATTCAACCACGATGGCGCGGGCGCGCGTCGCCGGGCTCGAGGCGCCCAGCCACTATTTGGCGGCGAACGATTCGTTCGCGTTTTTCGCGTCCCTCGATGATGTGATTCGGCTGGGGCGCACGGATACCAACGTCGGTGATTTACAGGTGATATTGATTGAACAAGGATGATCTGCTTCGGCAGATGCGGACGCGCGTGCCGCATCCGGCGACTGCGCGCGAATTGCTCCGGGTGCTGCGGATTGCCAAGGAAGAACGCGCCGCGTTCAAGCGGCTGCTGCGCACACTCGTCAGCGACGGGTCGTTAGTCGAGATCAAAGGCAATCGCTACGGTCTGGCCGATCAGATGGACCTGGTCGTCGGCAAGCTCGACGGCCATCCGTCCGGGTTCGGCTTCGTCACCCCCGAGCGCCCCATCGAGGGGCTCACGCGCGACATCTACATCGCGGCGCACAACCTGCAAGACGCCTTGCACGGCGACCGCGTGGTGGTGCGCATCGAACGCTATCGCGAAGACGGGCGCGCCGAAGGAAAAATCGTCAAGGTGCTGGAGCGCGCGACGAGCACTATCGTCGGACGATTTGACATCGACGGGTCGGGACTGGGTTTTGTCGCGCCGTTCGACAAGCGGCTGCTGGCGGAGGTCCAGATTCCGCGGGCCGACACGCAGGGCGCCGAACCGGGACAGATGGTGACGGTGGAAATCACGCGCTGGCCGTCGCCGGCGCGCGGGCCGATCGGCCGCATCATCGAAATTCTCGGCGACATCAACGATCCCGGCGTCGACACCGAGATCATTCTGCGCAAGCACAACATCCCCGACGAGCACAGCGCCGACGCGGTCGAAGAGGCGCGGCGCATCGGCAGCTCGATTCGCGACAAAGATCTCAAGGGCCGCACCGATTTTCGCGACCGGCAGGTCGTGACCATCGACGGCGAAACGGCGAGGGACTTCGACGACGCCATTTCGATCGAGCAGCTCAAGAACGGCAACTTCTGGCTGGGCGTGCACATCGCCGATGTCGCGCATTACGTGCATGAAGGTGGCGCGCTGGACATTGAAGCGTACGAGCGCGGCACATCCGTGTACTTCCCGGAGCGCGCCGTGCACATGTTCCCGTCGGAGCTGGCGACGGGGCTGTGCAGCCTGAATCCGCATCTCGATCGGCTGGTGCAATCGTGCCTGATGGAAGTGTCGCCGCGCGGCGACGTCGTGCGGCACGAGATGCACGACGGGATCATCCGCAGCGACGAGCGGATGACCTACACGGCCGTCAACGCCATCCTGACCGATGGCGACCCCGACACGATGGCCAAGTACAAGACCCACGTGCCGATGTTCGAGCTGATGGGCGAGCTGTTCGAAGTGCTTCACGCCCGGCGCCGGAGGCGGGGCTCGGTGGACTTCGACCTTCCGGAAGCGCAGGTGGTGCTCGACGAGAAGGGCTTCATCGAAAACATCATCGCGTCGGAACGGAACGTCGCGCACCGGCTGATCGAGGAGTTCATGCTGCTGGCGAACGAAACGGTGGCCGATCATCTCGAGTCGCGCGGCATGCCGGCGCTCTACCGCATTCACGAGCCGCCCGATCCGCTCAAGGTGATGCAATTCGAGGAGTTCGTCGGCGCGTTCGGCTTCAGCCTCGGCGCCTCCGAGGGCGCGGTCAAGCCGAAGCATTTCCAGAAGCTGGTGGACAAGATCCGCGGCAATCCGGCCGAGCGGCCGATTGCGTTCCTGATGCTGCGGACGATGCAGAAGGCCCGCTACGACTCGATGAACGTCGGGCACTTCGGGCTTGCGGCGGAAACCTACACGCACTTCACCTCGCCGATTCGCCGATATCCGGATCTGGTCGTGCATCGCGTGCTCCGCGAGCTGCGCCACACCAAGGTCAGCGATGAC
>JANOZI010001172.1:0-7398 GCA_031429375.1 Acidobacteriota bacterium
GGCGCGATCGTGCGCGGCGCCTATCATATTCACTCGGCCCGATCCGATGGCAGCGGCACCGTCGACAGCATTGCGGCGGCCGCGGCGCGCGCGGGCCTGCAGTTCATCATCCTCACCGATCACGGCGACGGGACTCGCCCGCCCGATCCGCCAGGCTATCGCAGCGGCGTCCTGACGATTGATGCCGTCGAGCTCAACACCACCGGCGGCCACTACGCCGCGCTCGGCTTACCCGCCACGCCGTACCCGTTCGCGGGCACGCCGGAGGATGTGATCGAGGACGTGCATCGGCTTGGCGGCTTCGGCATCGCCGCCCATCCGGGTTCACCACGGGCATCGCTCGCCTGGCAGGCGTGGAGCAGCGGCTTTGACGGCCTCGAGTGGATCAACGCCGACAGCGAGTGGCGCGACGAAGCGTGGTGGCCGCTCGCGCGCACGCTCCTGACCTACCCGGTGCGGGCACCGCAATCGATCGCGACGCTGCTCGACCGGCCGGACGCGGTGCTTTCGAAATGGGATGAGGCGACCCGCACCCGCCGCGTGATCGCGCTGGCTGGTGCCGACGCTCATGCGCGTCTCGCCGTTCGCGCGCGCACCGATCCGGATACGTCATCCATGCACGTGCCGCTGCCGGGTTACGAGTCGTCTTTTCGGGCCTTCTCGAACCATGTCGTGCTGGACGGGCCGTTCACCGGCAACGCTATGGTCGACGCGCCGCATTTGCTCGACGCCATCCGGCAGGGCCGCAGCTTCACCGTGATCGACGCCCTTGCGACGCCGGGTGCGCTCGACTTTTCGGCGGCAAGCGGACCGCATACGGCGCGCATGGGCGAGGACCTGGCTGTTGACGGCACCGTCACGTTGCGCGCGCGCCTGGCCGCGCCCGCCGGCACGACCCTGGTCGTGTTTCGCGACGGCGTTCGCGTGGCGACGCAAGCGGACCTGGCGAGCGGAATCGCTGTCGACGCGGGCGTGTACCGGCTCGAAGCGTATCTGCCGTCGCGAACCGGCTCGCGCCCGGTGCCGTGGCTGTTAACGAACCCGATCTATGTCGGGTTCAACCGCGACCTACCCGCGCCGCCAGTCGAGGAGGTATCGCTGTCGCGAATACCGGCGCGACTTGCGGACGCCGCAGCCGAAATGGGTGCCGGTGATACGAGCGCCGTCACCGACGTCGATCCGCCAACCGGGACCATCGCGGGCGACGCGTCGGCTGCGTGGACGTTTGCGCTCGCGCCGGGTACGGCGCGGGGCCAGTTCGCGGCGCTCCAGATCCCGACGCACGGCGGCCTCGCGGCCTTCGATCGCGTGCGGTTCACGGTGATGTCGGATCGGCCGCTGCGCGCCTGGACGCAACTGCGCGCCACCGTGGCCACGACGGAGCGGTGGGGAATGACGTTCTACACCGGCGAACAGCCGAGGACGATCGAACTGCGCCTGGACGACTTCCAGCCGATCGGCCCCAACGCCGCGCCGAAGCCTCCGCTCGAGCGGGTCGATTCAATCCTCTTTGTGGTCGATACGCTCAATACGCTACCGGGAACGAAAGGCACCATCACGATCTCTGACGTTGCTTTCGTGAGGAACTAAAGTGCGTACAGTGCGTACAGTTCCAATGGTGCGTACAGTGCTTAGTGCCAATCGTGCCAATCGTGCCAATCGTGCCAATCGTGCCCTCTTCGCACTTTTGGCACCAAGAGCACTGTACGCACCCTTGGAACTGTACGCACCGTACGCACTCTAGTGTCGGATGCCGTGTCTGACACTCACCTCCCAGATGAGCAGTGCGATGCCCGTGCCGAGCAGTCCGCCTCCGGCCGCGAGCCACCACAGCGCGAACGTCACGCCGCCGGTGGCGTAGCCGCCGCCTTCAAGCGCCTGGACCATCTGGATGCCGCCGGCCGGAAGCACCACCAAAGACGACGCGAGGCACACGATGCCCGAGATGATGCGGATGGTCGAGCGCTTCTGCAGAGGGGGTATCACGTGCGCACCGTCAGCAACAGCGCCGCCGCCGCCGCCCCGAACACCAGGTTCGGTGCCCACGCGGCCAGTATCGGGTTGATCAATCCTGCCGCGCCGAACGCCGCGAACACGCTGATCATCGTCCAATACACCAGCGCGAGGACGATGCCGATGCCGATGCCGTACATGGCGCCGCGCCGGCCGGTCGTGACGGCAAACGGCACGGCGATCAACGTCATCACCAGCGTGACGAACGGAAACGCGATCTTCCGGTACAGCCCGACCTCGTTCTCGAGCACGTCATAGCCGCTCGCCCGAAGCTCGGTGATGTAATTGCGCAGCTGCCGATAGGTCATGCGCTCGGGCGCGGGTGCTTCGGTGACGAAATAGTCCGGCGGCTCGAGCGCCACGACCTTGCTGGTGAACCGTTCGAAGGTCTTGACGTCGGCCTGGCCGCCGAATGCCCGCGACCAGCCTTGTTGCAGTGTCCAGTTCACCGACTTGTCATCGCCGGTCGACACGTGATCGGCTCGCTGCGCGAACAAGCGATGGGTCACCGTTCGCGTCGCGGCGTCGTACTTGAACACCGACAGCCCGTTCAGATCGCGGCCGCGTTGGTCGTAGTACTGATAGTGATAAATCTCGCCGTTGCGCCCGACCAGCCACTTGCGGTTGATCACGTCGAAGGTTTGCGGCGACCCGGTGCGGATGATGTGGCGCAAGCGCTCGGCGCGCCCGTTCCACGTCGCCAGCAGGCGCTCTTCCATGGCAAAGAGCACTACGCTCGCGACGGCGGCAAAGGCCACGAGCGGCACCGCCGTGCGATACAGGCTGACGCCGCAGGCCCGCATCACGATCAGCTCGCTGTTCTTGGTCAGCAGGCCGATGGTCACCAGCGCCGACAGTAAGACCGCAATCGCGATCACGTAGGCGAGAAACTGCGGCGTCGACCACGCCAGGAATTCGAGCAGCTGGCCCACCGTGGTCTGGCCCTTGAACAGCTTGTCCGACAGATCGATGAACGTCGAGATGTAGAACAACCCGAGCAGGCCCATGATGGTCATGCCGAGAATGCGGAGGTACAGCTTGCCGACGTAGATGTCGAGCAGGCCCGGGCGGGGCAGCTCGAAGTGCGGAATGCGGAACACCACCGCCGGGCGCCGGGGCGAGGCCGGCGATTCGCCATTCGCCTGCGACCCGTCGGGGGCGCCGCCGGTCTTGCGCCAGGCAGAGGGCAGCCAGATGGCGATCGGTTGATCGGCGGACCTCGAGCGCGTGATGAGCAGAACGATTCCCGCGGCGCCGAGGAAAATGTTCGGCAGCCACATCGACAGCCACGCCGCGACCCATCCGCCCTTGGTGAGCGCCTGCGCCGTGAACATGATCACGTAGTACACGAAGATCACGGCGGTGCCGAGCACGAAGCTCGCCATCTTGCCGTCCTTGCGGTGGCTGGCGCCGAGCGCGACGCCGAGCACGGCAAACACGAAGCACGCGATCGGAATCGAGAACTTCTTGTGAATCTCCATGATCGCGTTGTGGGGCGGCAGCCCGGCGGCTTCGAGCTCGGCGACGCGGGCCTTCAGGTCCGAGACGTATAACTCGCGCTCGCCCCGCGGCGGGCCGACCAGGGGGAACACGCTTTCCGGGTTGAGCGACACGATGGTGCTGTCGAAGCGCACAATTTGGTACGAGGTCGGGTCGTCCAGCTTGGTGGTGTGGCGCGTCCCGTCCTCGAGCACCATCTGGATGGTCTTGGCCTGGCGATCGACCACCATGCGGCCGCGCCTGGCGAGAAAGATGATCGGTTGCGACGGGTTTGACGTGTCCGCCGCGAGCACGTCTTCCCAGCCGCCGCCGCTGAGCGGCACCTGCCGCACGTAAAGCACGATGCCGGGGAAGTCTTCGAAGAAGACGCGCGGGCGCACTTCGCCCTCGGCGCGATCCATCGCGATCTCCTGCGTGATCTCGCGCGATTTCTGGTTGCCGTCGGGCATCGCCTTCAGCAGGACCCACGAGTCCAGCGCCCAGCAGAGCAGCGCGAACACCAGCACCGGGCGGAGCAGCCGGTACGGGCTGATGCCGCAGGCCATCATCACGACCACCTCGCGGTCGCTCGACAGGCGCCCGAACGCGACCAGGATCCCGATCAACAGCGCCATCGGAATTGTCAAGGCCAGCGACATCGGCACGAGCGTCAGGATCAACCACAGGATCTTCGTCCACGGGACCCCCTTCGCAATCATCGCTTCGGCGAGATCGATGATGAAGGGGATAATCAGGATGAAGGTGAACACCAGGAGCGCAATGACGAACGGCGGGATGATCTCCCGGATGATGTACCGGTCGAGGGTGCGCATAGGGTGGTCAGTCCATTATCGCCGATGGTGAAGCTCGCGCTGCTCTGGCATATGCACCAGCCGTACTACGAGGATCTCGCCACCGGCGAGCACATCCTGCCGTGGGTCCGGCTGCACGCGATCAAGGACTACTGGGGCATGGTCGCCATGCTCGAGGCGTTTCCCCGCGTGCACGTCACGTTCAACCTGGTCCCCTCGCTGCTCGAGCAGGTGGTGGCGTTTGCCACCGACCGCGCCCGCGACCGCCACCTCGAGGCCGGGCTCAAGCCGGCGGCGGAGCTGACGGAAGACGAGGGCCGGTGGCTCGTCGCCAACGGGTTTCATGCGCCGTACGGGCGCATGATCGGTCCCTACCCGCGCTACGCGGAATTGCACGCGCAGCGCGAGCACCGCGCGCCGTTTGCCGTGCAGGACCTGCTCGATCTGCAGGTCTGGCACAAGCTGACCTGGATGGATCCCGATCTGCTGGTGACGGACGCGCGGCTGCAATTTCTCACCCAGAAGGGTCGCGACTTTACCGAAGCCGACAAGGCGCTGCTGCGCGCCATTGAGCTCGAGCTGCTCGGAATGGTGATCCCCGCCTACCGGGCTGCCAGCGATCGCGGGCAGGTCGAGCTCGCCACTTCGCCGTTCTATCACCCGATCCTGCCGCTGCTGTGCGACTCGGACGCGCACCTGCGCGCGCACCCGGGTGCGGCGCGGCCCAGCCTGCGCTTCGCGCGCCCCGAGGATGCCCGCGCGCAGATCACGCGGGCCATCGCGTTTCACGAGCGGATGTTCGGCCGCCCGCCGGCCGGCATGTGGCCGTCGGAGGGTTCGGTCTCGGACGCCGCCATTCAGTTGATGTCCGAGGCAGGCATCAAGTGGATCGCGACCGACGAAGATATTCTGTCGCGCTCGTTGAACGTCGCGCTGCCGCGCGACGGCTACGGCCACGCCGAGCGTCCCGACGTGTTGTACCGCGCCTACCGCGTCGGCGCGAATGGACCGGCGGCGTTCTTTCGCGATCACACGCTGTCGGACCGCATCGGCTTTCACTATCAGTCGTGGGATTCCGGGGCCGCCGCGCACGACTTCATCGAGCGGGTGCGCGAAGCGGGCCGTCGCTTCACCGTCGCCACCGGCGGGGAAGTCGGCACCGTCGCCGTGATCCTCGACGGCGAAAACGCATGGGAGCACTACCCCGGCGGCGGCCGGCCGTTCCTGCGCGCGCTGTATGGCGGACTCGAGGCGTGCCCCGACATCCAGACGGTGACGATGACGGAGGCGTCTGTGGAGAAGGCGCTTGAGCTGCCGTCGATCTTTCCCGGGTCGTGGATCAACGCCGACTTCTACATCTGGATTGGCCACCGCGACGACCACCGCGCGTGGACGCAACTGGGCCAGCTTCGATCGGCGTTCGACGCCCGAGCGGGCTCGGTGTCGCCCGAGGCGCGCGAGCGGGCGTTCGAGGAGATCCTGGTCGCCGAAGGCAGCGACTGGTTCTGGTGGTACGGCGACGACCACTCGTCGGACCACGACCGTGAATTCGACGACCTGTTCCGCCGCCACCTGCGTAATGCCTACGCGGCGCTCGACCTGCCGGTGCCGGACGAGCTTCATGTCTCGAACATCACGACCGGTCCGGGCCCCGACCGCCTGGCCCCCTCAGCTCGACTCGACATCGTCCTGGATGGGCTGCAGACGAGCGACGGCGAATGGGCCGGTGCAGCCGGCGCACCATTGACCCGGCCGGCGGGCGCGATGCACGAGATCGCGTCACCGTCGCTGGTCGAGCATGCCTTGGCCGGCCTTGGTGTCGGGTCGCTTTGCCTGTGCCTCAAAGGGCGGATCAGCGGGCTCGTGGCCGCCAACTCCATCGCCCTCGCCATGGTCGTTTCCGATCCCGAGCCGAGGCGGGTTGTGCTCGACCGCCGATGGGTCGCCGCCGACGCGATGGTCGAGATCGCGATCCCGTTCGAGGTCATCGGGGCGCGGCCCGGCGCCGAGCTCGCATTCAATCTGCAGGTGTGCGATGAGCTTGGCCGGGTTGTGGAACTGTTACCGGTCGGCCGGTCGTGGACGATCTCAATCCCCGAAAGCCTTTGATTAGGGCAGTCGACCGCGGGTTGGGCTCAATCTGTCCGCAAATCATTAACAGCGGGGTTTATCTGGCGATTCTTATTGAGTCTGATAATACATCTTATGTTAACTAAAGCCTCTAGTCCAGGGCTTTAGCTAACATAAAGATGTCGAGCGATTGCGGCTTCTCCAGAACGCTTTGCGGTCCTCGGCTCCAGCCCTCGGGGACCCAAAGCCTCAAGCCCGACTCGCACGCTTCAGCTCCTGCAGTATGTTCTCGAGCGCCGCGATGACTTCGTCTTTGCTCGCGTTCTTCTTGTTGAAACTCAGGCGCAGGTTGAACGCCTTGCTGGTTGGGCGGAACGCAAACACGAACGACTTCGGCCGTCCGGCTTTCGGTTTCTGCGCCTCTTTATCCTTACGCAGTTGATCGCGGGTCGCGCCCTGAGTGGCGATCTTTTCGACCAGGGCCAGCATCTTCTGCGCGTCGCCCTGGCGGACCACCTGCAGGAGCAACGACCGGTTCGCGATCCCGGCGAGCCGGCAGACCTTGCGGACGTCCGCCGGGATGCCGTTAATCGACAGCGCTTCGGTAATGGTGGTTCGGGACTTTCCCAGGCGCTTGGCCAGGTCCTCGTGGGTGTATCCGCAGCGCTGCGCCAGGGCCTGCATGGCGTCGGCTTCTTCGAACGGCGTCAGGTCCTTGCGCTGGATGTTCTCGACCAGCGCGAGCTCCAGCATTTCGCGGTCGTCGACGTCACGAATCACCACCGGCAGCTCGGTCAGGCCGGCCTGCACCGAGGCGTGATAGCGCCGCTCGCCGGCGATGATCTGGTAGCGCGGCCCGCGCTGCCGGACGACCAGCGGCTCGATGATGCCCTTTTCAGTGACCGATGAAATCAGCTCGTCTAAATCGACCATGGCATGTCGCGGCTGGTAGGGGTTGGGATCTAACTGGTCTATCGGCACCAACCGTCCGACCGGCGCGCCGGCCGACCCGGCGAGGGTCACG
>JANOZI010001173.1:0-3638 GCA_031429375.1 Acidobacteriota bacterium
CGGGATGTTGACCGGCTCCTGCTTCTGGTAAATGCAGGCCTTCATGCAGTCGTTGCAGATGCGATGGCCGGTGCCCGGGCACATCGGGTTGTCGACGGCGACGATGGCCAGCGCGCCGATGGCGTCGCCGCGCTTCCGCACAGCGTGCATCTCGGAGATCTTCTCGTCGAGCGGGCAACCGGCCAGCAGGATGCCGAGCGGGTTGGTGACGACCGTGCCGTCCTTGTCGCGAATGCCTTTCGAGCAGGTGTCTTTGTCGCGCTCGTGGCAGATCACGCAGTAATGAATTTCGCTCAGTACCTCGCGCCGGGTGTAGCGCTCGTCGGTCAGCTTGAAGCCTTCGCGGCGGCGCAGCTTGTCGTCGGGGCCGACCATCTGTTCCGGCATCGCCGGATCCGGCCTCCGGATCTGCACGAGATGGTCGTAGTCGAGGTTCTCGGGAAAGCGGAACACCACCCAGCCGCGGTAGCGCGGGTCGTGGATGTGCGCGGCGCACCAGCGCTTGAGCGATTCGATCTCCTCGGCGACAGCAACCTTGTCCGTGGCTTCACGATCGAGCAGCGAGCAGCCGAACTGCGCAAGCGCCATTTCTCCGTCTCTGCCCATGCGGTTAAACGCCGCCTCGACGAGAGCGTGGTCAGCGGGCGTCGCGGTGACATGGGCACCGCCTTTGAGCAGCGGCAACGCGCGGCGGCGGACGAAATCGATCTTGAAGCGGAACAGCACGTCGTAGGCGCGCGTCGCCTGGACCAGCGACTCGGCTTCATCGCCGACGCCAAACAGGCGCGTGATGAAGCGGGTCACGTGAGGCGCCATCGCTACGATCAGGTTGCCGCGCGCCACCGGGCCGAGCGTGCCCGGCGACTGGCGATGCTGATCCCACTGCGCCCACAGCTCCGGCTCCGTCGCCTTGACGTCGTCCACCCACTGCCGATAGAGCTCGCGCAGCCGCGCCGGTTGATGCAGGTCGGCGAATGAGAATCCGGGGATTCCGAGAGGCGTATCAGGAGCAGTTCCGGGCGACATTTCCAACTCTCAATTATATGTGATTCACCTATATGGTACGATTGAGCCCACAGCATGACGATCCGACTGAACGGCGATCCGCACCAGCTCGAGCAGCCGCTGAGCGTGTCGGCGTTACTGGCGCAACTGGACATCGATTCCCGGCGCGTCGCCGTCGAGCTCAATCTCACGGTAGTCAAGAAAGCCGCGTACGACTCTTCTATCGTTACAGACGGCGACGAAGTGGAGATAGTGAACTTCGTAGGCGGCGGTTAGAAATACATCACACGGAAACTCGAAACACCGAAACACAGAAGTCTTTTTGAAAAACCAAATTCCGTGCTTCTGTGTTTCCGTGCTTCCGTGTAAAGCATTCCTGGAGCTCGTGAATCAATGTCGGACCTGGTCATTGCTGGACGAACCTTCCGATCGCGTTTGATTGTCGGCACGGGCAAGTACCCGTCGCACGCGATCATGAAGGCGTGTCACGAGGCCTCGGGCGCCGACATGGTGACGGTGGCGGTGCGCCGCGTCGACATCTCGCGCAAGACCGAGTCGCTGCTCGACTACATCGACACCTCGAAAATCTTCCTGCTGCCTAACACCGCAGCGTGTTTCACCGCGGCCGACGCCATTCGCACGGCTCGCCTGGGCCGCGAAGCGGGAATGTCCAACTGGGTCAAGCTCGAAGTGATCGGCGACGAGCAGACGCTGTTTCCCGACAACGAAGGCCTGCTCGAGGCCACGCGGGTGCTGGTGAAGGACGGGTTCGTGGTGCTGCCCTACACCAACGACGATCCGGTGATGTGCCGCAAGCTCGCCGAGGCGGGCGCGGCCGCGGTGATGCCGCTCGGCGCGCCGATCGGGTCTGGGCTCGGCATCCAGAATCCCAACAACATCCGGATCATCCGCGAACAGGCCACGGTGCCGGTGATCGTCGACGCCGGCGTCGGCACGGCGTCCGACGCCGCGGTGGCGATGGAGCTCGGCGCCGACGGGGTGTTGATGAACACCGCGATCGCCGGCGCCACCGATCCAGTGATGATGGCGCGCGCGATGAAGCTGGCCGTCGAGGCCGGGCGGCTCGCTTATC
This sequence comes from Acidobacteriota bacterium, assembly GCA_031429375.1. Lineage (GTDB taxonomy): Bacteria > Acidobacteriota > Vicinamibacteria > Vicinamibacterales > UBA2999 > 12-FULL-67-14b. The sequence continues at coordinate 2,099 of JANOZI010001173.1, forward strand.
TCGCCGGGCGCATTCCGCGGAAGCTCTACGCGTCGGCGAGCAGTCCACTTCAGGGAGTCGTCGGTTCGTAGCGGTCAGGCCGGGGCCCCCGCCACGCGGACTTTGCGTGGTGGGGTGGTGGCGCGGCTGCTGTTTGCCGTCGTGCTGATCGCGACAGCCTGGTTCTACGCGCGGGGACTGGACCGGGCGCCCTTCTACATCGGCGGCGACGAGGCGCATTTCGCCGGCCACGCGCACGCCATCTCCACCACCGGGCGCGACCTGAACGGCACGCGGCTGCCGTTGTTCATCAAGATCACCGATCCGCTGGTGCCCAACAACAGCAGCCGGATCTGGTATCAGCCGCTGCTCTTCTACGCCCTCGCGCTGGACTTCAAGGTGTTCCCAGTCTCGGAGTGGTCGGTGCGGCTGCCGACGGTCGTGATCGCGATCCTGAACGTGCTGCTCGTCTACGCCGTCGCGCGCAAGCTGTTCGCGAACCCGCTCTACGCCGTCGTGGCGGCGGCGATCCTGGCGCTGACACCGGCTCATGTGCTGATCAGCCGGCAGGCGCTCGACTACATCTGCCCGCTGCCGTTCGTGCTGGCGTGGCTGTGGTGCCTGATCACGTTCACCGAAACGGGGCGGGCGGCGTGGCTGCTGGTGGGCGGTCTGATCCTCGGCCTCGGGGTCTACAGCTACATTTCGTCGTGGTTCGTGATGCCGCTGTTTCTCGCGGTGACGCTGGCCACGCTGTGGCCGTCACGCCAAACGCTGCGCACGCCCGGATTGCTCGCATGCCTCGGATTCGTGCTGCCGATCCTGCTGGCCGTGTGGTGGGTGCTGACGCACCCCGAGATGCTGGCCGACACGTTGACCCGCTACCGGCTGCAGGACGGGCGAACGCTCAGCCTGCTCGAGCGGGCCGGCCTGGCCGGCAACTTCAACCTCGCCGAGCGCGTCACGCTCTACTGGGATTATTTCAATCCCTCGTTCCTGTTTTTCGCCGGCGGCTCGAACCCCACGCAGGCGACGGCGCGGGTGGGGGTCTTTCCGCTGGCCATCGTCGTGTTCCTGATCTTCGGCATCTACTCGCTGTGGCGGACGCGCTCGATGCCCGGGATGGTGCTGTTGCTGGGACTCGCGGCCGCGCCCCTGCCGATCGTCATCACCTTGCCCGACGCGCCCGGCTATTCCATCGCCAGGGCAATGACGATGCTGCCGTTTGCGGCGCTGATCAGCGCCTTCGGTGTGGAGTTCTTGATGCGGCAACGCGCGGGTGTGGTGCGGGCCGGCACGCTTCTGTTGCTGCTGTCGATACCGCTGCAGTTCGCGTTCTTTGCCCGCGACTACTACGCCGACTACCAGGCGCGCTCGGCGTTGCGCTACGACCCGGTCGGGTTCCGCGATGTCGCCGACCATGTGATGGCGATCGACGCGTCGGCGCGCGTGCCCGGCGTGTACCTGAGCGACGACATGGACGACAAGTCAGTGCGGTGGAAGTTCTACATGCTGAAGAACAACCGGTTGGACTTGTGGGATCGGACGAAGTACTTCATCG
>JANOZI010001174.1:0-9475 GCA_031429375.1 Acidobacteriota bacterium
CCGGCGCGCGGTAATGGACGGCTGTTTTACGAAGCCGGCAACCGCGGCACCATGCGCATCCTGCCCGTTTTCCAGAACGCGGCTAACTCCGCCGATCCGACGACCGCTGACCAGTTCGGCAACGGCGCGCTGATGCGCCAGGGTTTCTCGCTGCTGTGGATGGGATGGCACTGGGACGTTCCTGAAGGCCGCATGCGCATGGACATCCCGATTGCCACCGACCACGGCAAGCCGATCACCGGGTGGGTGCGCGGCAACTTCATTCCCGGCGCGAAGGCGACCACGGCGTCGATCGCCGACCGCGGGCACCTCGCCTATCCGGTAGTTGATCCGGACAATCCCGAGCACCGGATGATCATGCGCACGCTGCCCACCGACGCGCCGCGCGAGATCGCGCGCAGCACGTGGCGATTTACCGGGCCCGGCATGGTGACGCTCGATCGCGGCTTCGAGGCCGGCCTGATCTACGACGTGATCTACCGCGCGCGCGATCCCCGCGTGGTCGGCGTCGGCCTCTCCGGCACGCGCGACATCGTCAGCTTTTTCAAGTACGCGACGGCCGCCGCCGGTAACCCGCTGCCGGGCACCACGCTCGCGATCGGCTGGGGCGTGTCGCAGACCGGCCGTTTTCTGCGCCACTTCGTGTATGAAGGCTTCAACGAAGACGAGCGCGGCCGCAAGGTGTTCGACGGCGTCTTCGATCAGGTCGGCGGCGCCGGCCGCGGTTCGTTCAACCATCGCTTCGGGCAGCAGTCACGCGACCAACTGCAGCACTTCAATATTCTCTATCCGGTGGACATGTTTCCCTTTACGGATGCGGATCAAACGGATCCGGAGACCGGCGTCACCGACGGCCTGCTGGCGCGCGCGACCCGCAGCAACACCGTGCCGAAGTTCTTTCACGTGCTCACGGATTCGGAGTACTTCAACCGCGCCGGATCGCTGGTGCATACCGACGTGACGGGCACCCGGGACATTCCGCCGCCGGCGACCAGCCGCATCTACTTCATCGCTTCTGCCCCGCACATCGTCGGCGCGTTTCCGCCGGCGCCGTTCGCGGACCCGGATTTTGTCGGCCGCGCCGACATGAACACGCTGGTCTACACGCCGGTCATCCGTGCGTTGTTCGCGGCGCTCGATAAATGGATCAGCGACGGGGTGGAGCCGCCGCGGAGCCGCTATCCGACCCTGGTGGACGGCACATTGACCGCCGTCGACAAATCAGGCTGGCCGGCGATCCCCGGATACGCGCGGCCCCAGTCCCCGATGACCACCTATCGTCTGGACTTCGGGCCGGAGTGGGCGCGCGGCATCGTGTCGAAGGAGCCGCCCGGCATTGGAAAACCGTTCGTGGGCCGCGTGCCGGCGGTGGATGAGGCGGGCAACGATCGCGCCGGCATCCGCCTGCCGGAGATCGCCGTTCCGCTCGCGACACATACGGGCTGGAACTACCGCAAGGCCTCGATCGGCGCACCGGATCGGCTGGCCAGCGAGATCGGCTCGTACCTTCCGCTGCCACGGACGCGCGAGGAGCGTGAACGCACCGGCGACGGCCGCCGCTCGATTGCGGAGCGCTACTCCAGCAAGGAGGACTACCTCGGCCGCATCTCGCTCGCCGCACTCGCGCTGGTCAGCGACGGGTTTCTGCTGGCCGATGACGTGCCCGGCGTGATCGAACGCGCGTGCACGCACTATGAATGGGCCACCAAATAAAGTGCGTACAGTGCGTACAGTTCCAAGGGTGCGTACAGTGCGCCAGTACCATCGGTGCGTACAGTGCACTGCTTCAAGGAGCCTTATGCCGTTGCGAACCGCTTGCTTGATCGGGTTTTTACTCGCTAGCGCGACAGCGTCAGCGCAGCCGTCGCCATCGGGCCACAAGGTTGCCAGCCTCGAGATCAAGATCCTGTCGACGATGCTGGCCGACGACCAGGGGTTCGGGGAATGGGGATTCGCGGCGCTCGTCGAGGTGGACGGCCGCCGCATTCTGTTCGACACCGGCGCCAACGACGACACCGTGCAGCGCAACCTGAAGGTAATGGGGCTCGACCTCTCAGACGTCGAGGTCGTGATCCTCAGTCACAATCACGCGGACCACACTACTGGCCTGCTTCCGCTCAGGCGCCAGTTCGCGGCCAAGAACCCCAAAGCGGTGAGCAAGGTCTACGCGGGGACCGGGCTCTTCTGGCCACGGATCACCGCGGCCGGGCAGCTGGACGATCGCATGGCGCGCATCAAGCGCGACTTCGAGGCCACTGGCGGCAGCGTCATCGATGTGGCCAAGCCGCTCGAGATCGTTCCTGGGGTGTGGCTTACGGGTCCGGTGCCGAGGATTCATCCCGAACGCAACTGGAGCAACGTCGGCAAGGTCCGCACCGCGGCCGGCGATGTCGAAGACACCGTACCTGAAGACATGACGCTGGTGTTTCAAACCGCCCAGGGTCTCGTCTATCTCTTCGGCTGCGGCCATGCCGGCGTGATCAACACGCTGGCTCATGCGCGCACCACGATCGATCCGTCGCCGGTCAAGGCCGTGATTGGCGGCTTGCACCTGTTCGCCGCCACCGAGCAACACCTCGCGTGGACCGCCGCGCAGCTCAAGTCGTTCGGCGTCCAGCAGCTGGTCGGCGCGCATTGCACCGGCATCGAATCGGTCTACCGCATTCGCGAGCTGGTTGGCCTGACGCGCGACACGTGCATGGTGGGCGCGGTCGGCGCGTCGTACTCGCTTGCCAGGGGTATTACCGCCGGGCGGATCGCGAAGTAGTGCGGCACCCCTAAAGGGTGCCCTACTTGGTTTGAGGTACGGCACCCCTAAAGGGGTGCCCTACGACGCGTGATTATTTCGCCGGATTCGTCAGCGAAGCGTAGACCGCCTTGCGCGACAACGGGCGCACCTGCGGTGAGCCGCCGGTGGGCGTGCTGCCGCTGACGTTCTGAATCATGCCGATCACCAGCAGATCGTTGGTCGGGTCGAGCCAGAACCACGTGCCGAACGCGCCGCCCCAATAGAAGGAGTTCTTGCCCTCCGGCGTTTTCGCGGCGGCCGGATCCAGGATGATGGCGAAGTCGAGGCCGAAGCCGATGCCGTCGATGTTGTAGGTGGGCCCGTAGAGATCGACCTTGACGCCCGGTTCCAGCACGTTGGTCCGCATCAACTCAACTGTCGACTTCTTGAGGAACCGCTTGCCGTTGGCCTCGCCGCCATTCAGCACCATTTGCGCAAACCGCAGATAGTCTGCCGCCGTCGACAGCAGCCCGCCGCTGCCGGAGAGGAAGACCGGCTTTGTCGTCGGGTCGCCCTGATTCGGCGCGGTCATGATGCGCTTGTCGTCGCCGTAGGTGAACATCTTCGTGACGCGATTCGCCTTCGACGGCTCCACCCAGAAGCCGGTGTCCTTCATGCCGAGCGGATCGAAGATCTTCGTCTTCAGGAACACGTCAAGCGGCTGGCCCGACAGCTTTTCAACGACATAGCCCTGGATGTCTACGCTCGGTCCGTAGCGCCAGTCGGTGCCGGGCTGAACCGGCAGCGGCAGCTTGGCGAGCTTGTCGATCATCGACTGCAGCGGCTGCGCGCGATCGGTGATGTTCATTTTGGCGTAGCCGGCGCTCACGTCGAAGCCGGCGGTGTGGCTCATCAACTGCCGCATCGTCATCGGCCTGGTCTGCGGCACTTCCCCGCCCGGCGTCGACACCTTGAGGCCGGCGAATTCCGGGATGTGCTTCGTCACGGGATCGTCGAGCGTCCACTTGCCCTGCTCCCAGAGCATCATCATCGCCACGCCGACGATCGGCTTGGTCATCGACGCGATGCGGAAGATCGTGTCCCTGGTGACCGGCGTTTTGGTTTCGAGATCCTGCACGCCGTACGCGTCGAACAGGACGACCTTGCCGTGACGGGCCACGAGCGTCGTGACACCGGCCAACTTGGCCTCGTCCACCAGCACGCGCATGGTCTGCTGGTAAGCCTTGAGGCCCTCGGCCGAAAAGCCGACCGATTCAGGCGAGGCGAGCGGATCGTCCGCGCGCAGATGAGCGGCGCCGCTGACCGCGGCTGCGAAGATCACGAACGCGAGAAGCGGCCGGCGATTGAAAGCACGCATGTGTCCCCCTGTACTGATCCACGACAATGGCACATCAGCGAGAAGAAGATAATGCCCCGTCGGCTATAGTGAAAGGGCTTTCTTCGATGCCCCGCCTCACCGATAAGGACGAAATCCGCACCATCCTGCACCGCGATCCGGCATGGTGCGTGTATGCGCTGGGGGATCTCGCGCCCCACATGTTCGACAAGACGCAGTGGTTCCTTTCGGAGTTCACGCCCGACCTCACCCTCGTTCTGCGCGACTACGGCACCAGCATCCTGTTCGCGATCGGTGCCGGCAGCATCCGCGAAGCGCTCGAGCATGTGAGCTGGCCGGTGCACCTACAAGTGCAACGCGATGCGCTCGATGAAGTCGCGTGCCACGCCGCGGTCACATCGGTTCGACTGATGTGGCGAATGGTCTGGGGAGGAGCGGCATCACCGCGCATTCCGGCGGAGGTGACTCGCCTTGGAGCGGAGGATGTGCCCGCGCTGTTGCGCCTCTATGCGGATGGTGACGCGTCCGGCGAGTCGCCGGACTTCTTCTATCCGTCGATGGTGACCGACGGCGTGTTCTTCGGCGTCTATGAAGGCGACGCGCTCGCCGCCGCCGCCGGCACGCATCTACTGTCGCGCGAAGAGAGCGCCGCAGCGATCGGCAATGTCTACACGCGACGCGATGGACGCGGCCGCGGAATGGGCCGCCTCGTCACGAGCGGCGTGCTCGGGGCCCTGGCCGGCATCGAGACGATCGGGTTGAATGTCCGCGCCGATAACGACGCGGCCCTTTACCTGTACGAATCGCTCGGCTTCACGCGTCATTGCCACTTTTACGAGGGCCTCGCCCACAAATAAGGTGCGTACAGTGCGTACGGTGCCAAGGGTGCGTACAGTGCTCGTGTGCCAATCGTGCCAATCGTCCGAACCGGACGCACCATAGGCGCGACTAGCACCATGAGCACTCTAGGCACTCGTAGCACTGTACGCACCCTTGGCACTGTACGCACCGTACGCACTTTAGTAGGAGCGTGAGGTCGGTCGCCCTGGCCGCGACGGCCGGCGTCCGGATCCACTGGATCCGTTACGCGCGCCCGATCGGGGACCAGAGAAACCGCGCCCCGGCCGTCCACCTTGATGGCGGCGGCCGGCTTCCGGCAGCGCGTCTTGCGACGATGCCGAAACTGGAAATCCTTCCACGACGACATGCTCGAGCGGCGACGACAGCAAGCGCTGGATGTCGCGCAGCAGATCGCGATCGGCCGGCGACACCAGCGACACCGCGCGCCCGGCGAGGCCGGCGCGGCCGGTGCGGCCGGCGCGATGGATGTAATCCTCGGCCACCAGCGGCAGATCAAAATTCACGACGAGCGGCAGCTGCACGATGTCGAGCCCACGCGCCGCGATGTCGGTGGCGACGAGCACGTTCACGCGGCCGGCCTTGAAGTCGCCGAGCGCCTTGGTGCGCGCGCCCTGGCTCTTGTTGCCGTGGATCACCGCCGACTTCAGCCCGGCGCGCTCGAGATACTGCCCGACACGGTTGGAGCCGTGCTTGGTCTTGCAGAACACCAGCGCCTGTCCGATCGGCGCCTGTGAGAGGATGTGCGTGAGCAAATCGCCCTTCCGCTGATCCGATACCGGATGCACGCGATGCGTCACCGTCTGCGCCATCACCTGTCCTTCGGACACATCCACGCGCTGCGGGTCGCGCGTGAAGTCCGCGGACAGCCGCACGACGTCCTGCGAGATCGTCGCCGAAAACAGCAGCGTCTGGCGCTCGCGCGGCAGCACCTTCAGGATGCGGCGCAGCGGCGGCAGGAAGCCCATGTCGAGCATGCGATCGGCTTCATCAAGCGTGAGAATCTCCACGCCCGAGAGGTCAACGGTCCGCTGCTCCATGTGATCGAGCAGGCGGCCCGGCGTGGCGACGATGATGTCGGTGCCGCGCCGCAGTTCGTTCTTCTGCGGCACGATCGACACGCCGCCAAAGATCGCCGTGACGCGAAGGTTCGCGGGCACCCCGTAGGTGGCGAGTGACTTGTGGACCTGCAGCGCGAGCTCACGCGTCGGCACGAGCACGAGGCCGCGCGGCTTGCGCACGCCGGCCGGCACGCCGCCGCGGACCAGCAGGCGGTCGATCATCGGCAGGCCGAACGCGGCCGTCTTGCCGGTGCCCGTCTGCGCGCGCGCGAGCAGGTCGCGTCCGCTGAGGACAATCGGTATGGACTTGAGCTGCACCGGCGTGGGCGTGGTGTAGCCCAACTTGGCGAGCGGATTAGAGAGCGAGGGCGAGAGCCCGAGAGACACGAACGGCATGGTGAAGCACTCCTGAAATTGCCTGAGCGTTCCCTAACCGCACACAGCAGGCTGACAATGACTGACGAAACAGCGCCGGATTTGGCGCGTGGACCTGAGCTAACAATACCGAAGGGTGGTAGTCCCGAGGAAATCTGAGGACGGCAGCGCAGTGACTCACCGAGTATAGCTCAGATCGGGCGATCGGCCTAGGACTGCTGACGTGCTAGGATTCTGACCGTCTTCAGCCGTCTCAGTCGTCAGGCTTATCAGGAGGCTCCTTATGTATCGTCGGGCCATTTGGCGCGGGCTTCTCGCGCTGTTCGTCATGCTCATCATCCCCACCGCAATCGCCCATGCACAAAACCCCACCTTCGCGATCGAAGGGGTGGTGACCGATGGTCAGCAGGCGGTGCTGCCCGGCGTCGCCGTGACCATTACCAACACGGCCACCGGCCTGACCCGCACGGTCACGACCGCCGACAACGGCCGCTACGTGGTACGGGCGCTGCCGCCGGAAGGCCGCTATCGTGTGCAACTCGAGCTTGCCGGCTTTGCCACGCAGATGCGGCAGGACCTGGTGTTCAACGCCGGGCAGAACGTGGTGTTGAACTTCGCGATGCACCTGTCGACGGTCCAGGAAACGGTGACTGTCGCTGGTGATGCGCCGATCGTGCAGACCACGTCATCGGAAGTCGCCAGCACCATCGACCGCCAGGCATTCGAGAACCTGCCGGTCAAAGAGCGCAACTACTTCCGTCTCCTGACCCTCGATTCGAACGTCGTCGCTACCGGCACGGGCTCGAACGCCGTCAACGTCGGCGGCCAGGAAGTCTGGAACTTCGGCACCTACGTGGACGGCACCAACAACCACTCGAAGTGGCTGACGCTGCAGCGCGCGCCGCAGCTCGGGTCGAGCGGCTTCGCGATCGAGACGGTCAAGGAAGTGCAGCTGATCACCAACCAGTTCTCGGCCGAGTTCGGCGGCCATTCCGCCGGCGTCGCCAGCATGATCACCAAGGCCGGCAGCAACCAGTTCAACGGCTCGGCGTTCGTGATGATCCGGCCCGGCGATCTGGACGCGGCACCGCCCCTGGCTCCGATCGTCAACGGCAAGAAAGTCAAGGCGCCGTACAACCAGCAGCAGTTCGGCGGCACGGCCGGCGGCCCGCTCGTCCACGACAAGATCTTTTTCTTCGGCAGCTACGAACGGCGGCGCGAGCGCAGCCAGGTGGTGGTGACGGCGGCCGAGGCGAACGGGCTCGTGGTGCCGACGCCAGCCGACGAGCACCAGGGTCACGCCAAGATCGACATGCGCTTCTCGAATCGCAATTCGCTCGGCGTCCGCTACAACATGGTGCGCTGGAACAAGGACAACGAGGGCGGCGGCCTCGCCCTGCCGGGCACCGGCTTCATTTGGGACAACAACGTCGACACGGTGCACGGCACGTTCACGACGATTTTCTCCGACAAGGTGCTGAACGAGGTTCGCGGTCAGTACTCGCGCTACACCGATCGCCGCGCGGCGAAGTGCGAGTGCGTGTCGGTCGTGCGCCAGGGCTACTCGACCGCCGGCGGCAACGATCAGGGCACCTGGGGCGTGCTGCCGGAAGAAACCTACGACCTGTCGTCGACGCTCTCGCTCTGGAAAGGCAACCACACGATGAAGACGGGCGCGTCGTTCACGTATGACGTGACCGAACAGCTCTTCGCGCCGCTGCAGAACGGCCGCTACACGTTCGCGGGCTCGCCGACGGTGGCGCCGAATCCATTCCAGTTCTCACAGGCGTTCGCGCTGACGCCTCAGGCGCGGTTGATGTTCCCGAAGGCGTACGTGCTCGCGGGCTTCTTCCAGGACGACTGGCGCGTGACCAACCGGCTGACGATCAACCTCGGTCTGCGCTACGACGTCGAGATCATCAAGGACATTCCCGACTGGCCGGCCGGCACGGACAAGAACAACCTCGACCCCCGCGTCGGGTTTGCCTGGGATCCCAGGGGCGACCAGAAGTGGGCCGTCCGCGGCGGTTTTGGCGGCTTCACGCAGCAGTACGCGATCTTCACCATCGTCAAAGGCGGCGTCGGCGGCCGCAACGGTCTCGTGACGTTGTCGCTCAACTCGACCGATCCACTGTTCCCGGCGTTCCCCAACACCCTCCCGGGCTTCCCGCCTGGAGCGGTGCTGCCGGCGCGCAGCATCCAGGAAATTTCGCCCGACCTGGAGAACGAGCACGCGTGGACGTCCAGTCTCGGCGTCCAGCATCAGCTGGGCGCGCGCACCAGCGTGGCGGTGGACTTCAACATCAACCGCGGCGTCAAGCAGGGGTTCCTCGACATGAACGCGCCGGCGCCGATCCCGAAGGATCAGCTCAACGCGGCGCTCAGCGCGAATCCCAATGCGATTGTGCGAACGCAGGCGCAGGCCGATCTGACGCGGCCCAATGTGCCTGGCCCGAACGGCTTCCGTCACATGGACGTGCTCACCAACGAGGGACGCTCGTGGTACCAGGGCATCCGTTTCTCCGGCGTGCACCGCACGGCGCCGCTGGTCGTGACCGCGTCCTATACGTATTCGAGTGCCGAAGACATGCTGAATCACTGGTTCTCGCCTGAGAACAGCCGGGATCCCGAGTCGGACCGCGGTCCGCCCGGAGCGAGTACGCCGCACAACCTCGTCACGAGCGCTACTTGGCACATCCCGGGAAGCGGGGCGATCCTGGGCGGCTGGCGCCTGAGCGCCGTGACGCACAGCCAGAGCGGCGCGCCCTACACGATCCGCTACGCTGGTGATCCGGTCGGCTACGGCGCGGGTGTCGGCGCCGCCTGCAATTCGCGCGGCTGCCAGCCAAGCACGCCGGGCGCGCGCAACACGGCGCGCGGGATGTTCATCAACTACGCCGACCTCACGATCGGGAAACAGTTCGCGGTCGGGTCGGACCACATCGAATTCCGGGCCGACGTGTTCAACATGCTCAACAACCAGAACCTGCTTGCCGGCGGCTATCAAACGTTCGCGCTGGTCGGCAATCCCAGGTTCGGGCAACACAGCGGCGGCGGCAACGTGTTGCCTGGCCGCCAGTTCCAGTTCGCGCTGAC
>JANOZI010001175.1:0-1562 GCA_031429375.1 Acidobacteriota bacterium
CTTGATCTCGCGCCCGCCGACAACGGCCCAGGCGTCCGCCGACGGTGGCGGCGGAGCGGGCGGCGTGGACCGGCAGGCGCCGGTCAGGACAGTCAGCGCGAGGACATAGACGATTCGATTCATACACGTATTGTATGCGCCGTGACCTCTTCGACGATCTTATGGAGCTGGCGCACACCCTCGGTCAGGGCGGCCGGGCCCGGTTGCAGGATGTAGGTGGACTTCACTTCGTAGATGCGCCCGTGTGTCACGGCCGGAACGTCCTGCCATCCCGGCCTGGCGGCAATGCGCTCCTTCCTCACCGGCTTGCCGCACCACGATCCGATGATCACGTCGGGAGCGCGCCCGATCACTTGATCGCCGGTGACGATGCGGTCCTTGGCAAGGCCGGCATTCTTCAGTTCTGGGAAGATCGGATCGCCGCCGGCGATTTCGACGAGCTCCTCGGTCCAGCGGATGCCGCTGATCAAGGGGTCGTACCATTCCTCGAAAAAGACTTTCGGGCGCCACGGCAGCTTCGCGGCCTTCTCGCGGATGTCGTCGAGCCCGCGTTGGAGCGTCGCTGCGAGGGCCTCGGCCTTTTCGGGTACGCCGACGATGCCACCCAGCACGCGGATCATCTGGAGGATCTCGGCGACGCTGCGCTGGTTGAAGGTGAAGACGGGGTAGCCGCGCTTGACGAGGTCGTTCGTCATGCCGGCCTGCAGATCGGAGAAGGCGAGAATCAAGTCCGGCTTCAGCGCCTCGATCTTCTCGTAGCGCGCGTGCAGGAAGGACGACACCTTTGGCTTCTGCCGCGCCTCCGGCGGGCGGACCGTGTAGCCGGAGATGCCGACAACGCGATCGCCTTCACCAAGCAGGTAGAGCGTCTCGGTGGTTTCTTCGGTCAGGCAGACAATGCGAGTGGGGTACATGGCGGAGGGCGTCGATCTCAGATCTCAGATTGCAGATCAATTGCAGAAGTAAGATTGGGTGATTCGTGGAGGTCGGTAAATACAAACCCGTCTCTCTCTACGGCTTCACCGACTTGAAGAGCCAACGAACGCCCAAACATAGGCCCCGCGTACGCGAACGAGTGGAACTCGCCGTTCTCGCCGCACGGATCGACATCTGCGGGCAGGTCGTCGAGCAGCGCCTGATCGAAGGCGCGGCCGGCGAACGAGCGATCGAGCTTGCGCGGATCGACGCAGGTCAGCCGCGCTTGCAGCCCGCCGGCGATCATGTCCTGCGCGAGGGCGGCCGTCGACTTCGTTTTCCAGATCGGGAACAGCGGTTCGAGACCCGAGCCGGCCAGCCGCTCTTCCCGGTAGCGGCGGACGTCCTCGAGGAAGAGATCACCGAATGCGACATGCGTGAAGCCATCGGCAACGAAGCCGGCCACGGCGGTGCGCATGCGCGTCTCGTACTCCTCATTCGAGCACGGCCACGGCAGCGGCACGACGTGCAGCGGGAGCCCGGTTGCGACCGCTTGGGCGTCGAGCAACTCTCGCCGGACCGCATGCATCGCCACGCGGTCGAAGGCCTGGTTGGTCGTCGTCAGCAGTCCGGCCGCCGCTTGTGGA
>JANOZI010001176.1:0-3050 GCA_031429375.1 Acidobacteriota bacterium
CGTGCCTTGAATGCCGCCGCCGACCATTTGCGCGCCGGCCTCGCCCGCGCACAGACTGCCGAGGCTGAAAGCGAGAGCAGCGAATGTCGCGCGATTCACCAGACGGGGCATCGGGTTCCTCCGTGAATGACGAGAGCGCAGTCAGTGGCGATTATCGGTGCCTCGCCAGGGTTGTCAAGGTGAAACGCTGCTTTCGGAGCAGGTCCAGGAGGGCCCGCGGAGCGACGGGCTGATGCTAGGTGTTCGTCTCGCCAGAGCGCGCGGCCTGTAGGGCAACCACTTCTTCAAGCACGACCGCGTTGGCCCATTCTTCATCGAAGCTCTGGAGCCCACTCATCCGGAGAACGATATCGAATAACTCGAGTCCTTCGCCGGCCAGCATTGGCGGGGTGTGGAGCGTGGGCGCGACGTAGGCACCGCCAACCTGCTGAAGCGCTGCGGTCAGTCTGGGATCCTCGAGACTTCGGAACCAGAGATCAACATCCTGCGTCACCACTGGCGCGCCTTGCAGTGCGGCCGCCGAGAGCCCGACGATCAGGAAGGGACCTGATGGCTGACGAGCGCTCGCACGAATCGGAGTTCACGGTCGGTAAAGGGCGGCAGCTCGGCCACGGAGCAGGCTTCGATTGAGGCGGGTCAGCGGGTCGAGACGAAGAAGCGTCAGCACGTGACGGACGGTGTCGGGATCCAAGCGCGGATTGCGGTGGAGGGCGACCGCCACGTCGCGGAGCAATTCGTCCGCTGATGCCAGAGCGGAAGCCACCGCGTCCTCGCGGCCCGCAGTGTCCGATCCGGTTGTTGCATCCACGCCGACATTGTCACGCTTCGTGAATGAAGGCGTCAACCCTGACCCCTCGCCCACCCGGGATGTCGCCTCGAGCCGTTCGGACCCGGAGTCAGACCTTCAGGTACTTCCGCATCCGCGCCAGCAGCGTCTGCCGTTCCGGCTGCGGCGTGGTGGCAGCCGCGCCCGCGCGCGCTTCGTCCAGGCCCGCTTGGCGGCCCGCCACCACTGTCGTGACATGGTCGAGCAGGCGCGCATCCGCCGCCGCGAGCTGCTTGAACGCCGCCGCGCCAATCTCGAGCACGCGCGCATCGACCATCGCTCGCACCGTGGCGGTGCGGGGCTCACCCGTCAGCAGCGACATCTCGCCGAAGAATCCGCCCGCGGCAATCATCGCCACTTCCTGTCCGGACGGCTCGAGGAGGACGCGGACCCGCCCATCGAGCACCACGAACATCGAGTCGCCGGGCGCGTCCTGGCGGACGATCGCCTCGCCGGCAGCGAAGATGTGTTCCTGTGAGGCGGCAGCGAGGCCCTGTCGCGATTCCGGCGTCAGCGCCGCGAACAAATCCACCGACCCCAGCAGATCGCCCGCACGAACGACGTCGGCATCGCCGCGCACCGGCGCTTCCTGCCGCTCGTACTGAATCTGGATCGGCCACGGGATCTCGATGTTGCGCCGGCGGAACGTATACCAGAGGCTGGTCCGCACCTGATCCTGGGCCTCTCGCGCGCGGCCGTAGTCCGCAATCCAGAACAGCGCGAGGTAGTCGATCGACGAGCCGCCGAACGCCTTGATCACCACCTGCGGCTCCGGCAACGGCATCGCCAGGCTCGAGTTGGCAATAGCTTCTTGAATGGCGCGCTTCACGTCGTTGGGCGGCGTCAGGTAGCTGGCGCCGACCTCCACGCTGACGCGGTTCGCGATGGTGGGCTCGGAATAATTGAGCACCGGCTCCTTCGCGATCACGCTGTTGGGCACGATCAGGAATTCCCCGTCCTTGGTGCGGAGCTTGGTGGCGCGCCACGTGATCTCCTGCACCTGGCCGTCGCGGCCGCTGACCTGGATCCAGTGGCCGACCCGAAACGGTTTTTCGATTTGAATCGCGAGCCCGGCAAAGAGGTTGCCGAGCGTATCCTGCAGGGCAAAGCCGACGACGACGGCGCCGACCGCGGAGGTGGTGAGCAGCGTCTCGCGCATGATCACCGTGGCGATCGCCATGAAGAGGGCGATCACCGCGACGTCCTGCACGATGCCGGGGAAGCGGTCGTTCGGCCGATCGTCGCGCCACTTGTTGGCCAGCATCGCGACCGTCGCAATGACGATCGCGAGCACCAGCACCAGCCGCGCGATCGCCGACAGCAGCTCGGCGTCGCCAAGCCCCTGGCGCACCGCTAACTCGAGCAGGACGAACGCGACGAGCAGCGCGGCCGCGAACTGCAGGCGGCCGCGAACGTAGCGCCCTACGGCAGGCTCCCTTCCTTCTTGAACGCTGCGATGTCAGCGGCCGCGACCTTCACCGCCACGGGGTTCGGATTGGGCCCGCCCTTCGAATCTTTTTCAGGATCGACTCCGCGAGCGCCGCCCGAGGCCGTGACCTGCGCCTGCTTCTTTTCGCCGCCGCCGCTCGGCATCATCTTGCCCAGGCCGAAGCCGCGCTTCTTCGGCTCTTCTTTTTTCTCTTCGGCCTTCTTGTCGTCGGCCTTCTTCTCTTCGCCCGCCAGGCCCGCGGCGCCCGCTTCGACCGTTGCGATGGCAGTGACAGGCACCGGCTTGTAGGTGATGTTCTTCTTGTAGCGCGCCTCGAGCGTCGCCGTGGCCGCCAGCTTCTGCGACGCGATTTGCCTGGTTAGGCGATCGAGCCGCTCCTGCATTTCGGGATGCGAGGCAAACAGCCCGCGCTTTTCGGTGGACGCCTTGTTGCGCTCTTTGAGCGTAGTCAGAAACGCCGAGAGGCCCTGTGGCGCGTAACCGGTCTTGTTCGCCAGCGCGACACCCGCTTCGTCGGACTCGTTCTCTTCGGCACGGCCGAACCCGCGCTCGACGATGTTGTCGTAGGTGGCGGTGACGGCACGCTCCATCAGGCCCGCGCTGCCCGAGAGCGTTTCGGCGGCACCCATCTGCACCGCCTTGCTCTTCTGGATCGCGCGGACGGTGTGCTTCCCGGTGACGTGCACGATCTCGTGGGCCAGCACGCCGGCCAGCTCCGATTCGTTCTTGACGAGCGCCAGCGTGCCGCGCGTGACATGCACGAAACCACCCGGC
>JANOZI010001177.1:0-5309 GCA_031429375.1 Acidobacteriota bacterium
CGCCCGCCCTCGCAGTTCGGTCCGCCGCGGGCGGACTCGTTTGGCTTCTACTATTTCCAGGGCACGTCGATGGCGGTGCCGCACGTCTCGGGCTTCGCGGCGCTGCTGATGCAGCAGGGGATCACGAGCCCTGCCGCAATCGAAGCGGCGATGAAACAGTTCGCCACTGACAAGGGCGCCGCGGGGCGCGACGATACTTTCGGGCACGGCCTCATCAATCCTCGCGCGACGCTGCGCGGCCTCGGGCTCGCTAAATAGCTTACGAATAACCAAGTACGAATAACCAATAACGAATATCGAATAACCAATAACCAATTAACAATAACGAAGGACTATCGCCGAATGTCGCGCTGTTTGCCGCTCGCCCTCACTGTGTTCGTCCTCGTCGCGGCGCCGGATCCGGCAGCGGCGCAGTCACGGCCGCGGCCGGCGGCGCAGTCGCGCAGCATTCACATCGGCGGCTACGGCATGTTCGGGCTGATGAACTTCACGGCGGTCGAGACGTTCGAGGCGGTGCTCGGCAAGTCGTCCGGCAACATTTACGGCGGCGGCGCGACGCTCGGCCTGCCGCTCGGCGGTTTGTTCGTCGACATCGGCGCGTGGCGGTTCAAGCAGGTCGGCGAGCGGGTCTTCATCACCAATGGCGAAGTCTTTCATCTCGGCATTCCGGTCACGATCACGATTACGCCGGTGGAGATTACCGCCGGATGGAAATTCCGCTTTCGCAACAGCCGGCTGGTTCCGTATGCGGGCGGCGGCTTCACGATGTACGGCTACAAGGAAACCTCGTCGTTCTCGACACCGGCAGAAGACGTCGACGAGCGCTTCAACGGTTATCACGTGATCGGCGGCGTCGAATACAAAGTGCTGCGGTGGCTGGCGCTGGGCGGCGAGGCGGCCTGGACGACGATTCCGGATGCGATTGGGACCGGCGGCGCCTCCAAGGAGTTCGGCGAGAGCGAGCTGGGCGGGACGAGCTTCCGCGCGAAGATCACGATTGGACGATAGCCGCTGAAGGACCCGTGACGCCGTTCGAAAAGAAAGTGCTCACCGTGGTGTCACGCATTCCCCCGGGCCGCGTGGCCACGTATGGCGACGTCGCCCGGCTGGCGGGCAAGCCGCGCGCGGCGCGCGCCGTCGGCAATATCCTGCGCGAGGCCGACCGCCCGGGCCTGCCGTATCACCGCGTGATCGCCGCTGGAGGCCGTCTCGGGGGATATACCAGTCTTGCGTTAAAACGATCTCTGCTCGCTGCGGAGGGCGTCCCCGTGACCCCAGGACGCGTTGTGGGGTTTGCTCGCATCCGATGGCAGAGCAAGTGAGGGTGCGTACGGTGCGTACAGTGCCTAAGGGTGCCTAGAGGGCTGGCGCTTTTAAAAACGAACCATATCGGCGCGAGGAACGTCTGTTTGGTCGTGGCTACCAGCACCATTGGCACCTTCGGCACCAACCCCTTGGCACCCTTAGGCACCGTACGCACTTTAGGCACCTTATTTTCGGCACCGGCAAGCATCAAGCATCAACGTCTGCCGTGATGGCCCCGTCTAACCCTGTAAGAGACGTGAAAAGCGCCGATCTCGAGCTGGTCGGACGCATCCGCGAGGGCGACGGGTCGGCGTTCGAGGCCTTATACCGGCAGCACTCGACGCGGCTCTACAATCTGGCGAACCGCATGACGGGCGGGCGCGGCGACGCGGACGACCTGCTGCAGGACATCTTCCTGCTGGCCTACCGCAAGCTGGGGAGCTTCCGGGGTGAATCATCGCTCGGGACGTGGCTGTATCGGTTGGCGATGAACCACTGCCTCGACGTGTTGCGCAACCGTCAGACGCGGATGGGTCATCAAACCGATTCGCTGGACGAACCCGACGCGACGGCCGTGGCGTCGCCGGTGCCGGTGCTGGGCGCGGTGAGCCGCATCGACCTCGAGCGCGCGATCGAGGCGCTGCCGCCGGCGTGCCGGGCGGCCTTCCTGCTCCACGACGTGGAGGGCTTCGGCCACCAGGAAGTCGGCACCATGCTCGGCATCTCGGAAGGGACGTCGAAATCGCAGGTGCACAAGGCGCGGATGCGGATCAGAGGGTATCTCGCGCACGGGGCGAGGAAGAGAGAGAGTTAAGAGTTCAGAGTTAAGAGTTCAGAGTTACGAACATGAAATGTGACGACCTCAACGATGTGCTCGTCGACTTTGTCGACGCGCGGCTCGACCTCGCCGTAGTGCGGGATGTCGAGCGGCATCTCGAGGTCTGCCAGAACTGCGCGGCGCTCGTGACCGACCTGCGCACCATCCGCGCCGCGGCGTTCATGCTCGATCGCCCCGAGCCGCCCGCCGCGATCTGGACGGCGCTGCAAGCGAAGGTCGCCGCCGAGCCCGCGCCGAAGGGCCGTCTCCTCGACCTGCGCCTGGGTCGCCGACTCGGGGGGGGTGTCCCGGTGTGGCTCGGCGCCGCGGCGGCGCTGCTGTTGGCCACGGTCATCGGCGTGGTGCCGTTGCTCGAGCGGCAACGCGAACATGACGACAACCTCGCCAGCGACGCCGCGGCGGCGGAGGTCACCGTCGAATCGGTCGCCGCGGAGTTCGAGGCGGCCGAAACGCACTATCAAAAAGCGATCGACGATCTGCAGACCATCGCCAACGCCGACACCGGCGAGCTCGATCCGCAGATTGCCGCCGTGCTGCAAAAGAACCTGACGGTGATCGACCAGGCGATCAGCGAGAGCCGGGCCGCGCTCAAGTCGCAGCCGGCCAGCACCAACGCGCAGGACGGGCTGTTCTCCGCCCTGCGCACGAAGGTCGCGCTGTTGCAGCAGACCGTCGAACTGATCAACGACATGCGGAAGGGTAATCAAGCCGAGGCAGGGCGCAAGATTCAGACCCTGTCGCAGTAGCCATTCATATGCGTCATATCCGCACCAGCCTTTTGACACGCCTCCTCATGGCGTCGGCACTGCTCGCCGGCGCCGTCCCCGCCGCGGCCGCGGTCACCATGCGGGGGACCGTGCTCGACGACAATCCGCGCGCCACCTGGCTCGATCGCTACCAGGATTCGCGCCAGGGTCCTGAGCAGATCGACAAAGTCACCCAGACCTTCAAGGTCGGCGCCGATGGGTCGCTCGACTTGAGCGGCATCTCCGGCGACGTCCGCGTCACCGGCGGCAGCGGCAACGAGATCCGCGTCGAGGCCACCAAGCGCGTGCGGCACCACGATGCCGACCAGGCCAGGCGGCTGTTGAACGAGTTGCGGGTCGAGATGGCGCACGTCGGCGGCCGCGTCGAAGTGCGCACCATCTATCCACGCCGCACCAACGGCGAGCGCGGCATGTCGGCGCGCGTCGATTACGTCGTCAGCGTGCCGGCCGGGGTCGCGGTGGCCGTCAAATCGATCTCGGGCAACGTGCTGATCACCGCGGTGCGCGGTGAAGTGCGCGCCGAAACCGTCAGCGGCGACGTCGAGGTCAGCTCGACGCCGAACGTGGCCGTCGCCAAGACGATTTCGGGCAACGTCATTGCGCGCGACATCGGCTCCGCCAACCTGCTCTCGCTCGGCACGGTCAGCGGCACGGTGATCGCGACCGGACTCAAGGTGCGCGCGCTCGAGGCCAGCACCGTCAGCGGCGACGTCCGGATTTCCGGCGTGCAAATCGAGCGCGTCGAGGCCAGCTGCGTCTCGGGCAATATCGAGTTCGATTCCCCCCTCAGCAAGGGCGGGCGCTACGAGTTCACCTCGCATTCCGGCGACGTCCGCATCGCGCTGTCGGGCAGCACCGGCTTCGAGCTCGACGCCGACACCTTCAGCGGCAGCGTCCGGTCCGACCTGCCGATCACCCTCCGCACCCTGGGTCGCGAGGACCGTGAGCGCGGCCGCGGCCGCGGCACCAGCAACCGCGCCATCCGCGGCTCCTACGGTGACGCCAGCGCCATCCTTGAAGTCCGCAGCCATAGCGGCTCGGTGATCATCACCAAAAAGTAGCCATTCGACTCGACGACGTCCGGCGTTGCCGGTCCTCGTATCGCTCAGGGCAGGGCCTGTTCTGAGGGAGGCATGGCGCCCGTTGTTAGATGTGAGAAGTGAGAAGTCTTCTCACTTGATACTTATAACTTTTCACTTCGGCGGCGCTAGCCGCCAATCGACATCAGGTCGAACTGTTCGTGATGGAGGTGGACGTCGGGCTTGACGATGACGTCGCGGCGCAGCAGGTCCTTGAGGTCCTTGAGCACGCCGCGTTCTTCTTCCTGCAGCGCCCGCGCGATGTCGGGATTGACCCGCAACAGCACGCCCGGGCCGTCGAGGTCCGAGCCGTACTTCTTCACTTCCGACAGGATCTCGTAGCACACCGTCGCGCTCGACTTGATCGTGCCGGCGCCCGAACAATACGGGCACGGCTCGGTCAGGACCCGCTCGAGGCTCTGCTTCACGCGCTTGCGCGTCACGATCACCAGGCCGAAGTCCGAGACCTGCAACGCCTTTGACGGCGCGCGGTCCTTGCGCAGCTCCTGCTCGACCGCCCCGAACACCTTCTGGCGGTTCTTCTTCTCTTCCATGTCGATGAAGTCGCAGACGATGATGCCGCCGAGGTCGCGCAGCCGGATCTGGCGCACGATCTCCTTGGCCGCCTCGAGGTTGGTCTTGATGATGGTGTCCTCGAGCCGTCCCGCGGTCTTCTTGCCGACATAGCGCCCGGTGTTGACGTCGATCGCCACCAGCGCCTCGGTCTGGTTGATGACGATCGATCCGCCGGACTTCAGCCACACCTTGCTGCGCAGCGCCTTGTCGAGCTCGGCCTGCACGCCGTATTCCTCGAAGATCGGGAAGCCCTTGTCGTACAGCGTCACCCTTGGCGCCAGGCCCGGCATGATGCGGCCGATGAACTCGAGCGCGCGCTGGTGTTCCTGCGGGTGATCGATGCGGATCGCGGAGTAATCGTCGGTCAGCAGGTCGCGCAGCAGCTTGGCGACGAGGCTCGGCTCCTGGTAGACCGTGACCGGCGCGCGCTTCTGCTCGCCGCGCTGCCGCATCTCGACCCAGATCTTGTAGAAGTAGTTCAGGTCCGACAGGATGTCGTCCTTCGATCGGCCCGACGCCGCGGTGCGGATGATGACGCCGCCGCCGAAATTGTGCTGCTCGCGGAACTCGCGCACGATGCCGCGCAGGCGCGAGCGCTCGTCGCGGCTGTCGATCTTCCTCGAGATGCCGATGTGGTCCACCGTCGGCATGAACACGAGAAAACGGCCGGGCAGCGTGACATGGCAGGTGAGCCGCGCGCCCTTGGTGCCGAGCGGCTCCTTGGCGACCTGGACGATGACGTCC
>JANOZI010001178.1:0-2701 GCA_031429375.1 Acidobacteriota bacterium
GCTCCCTGCGCATCCTTGATCGTGCCTTGAATGCCGCCGCCGACCATCTGCGCGCCGGCCTCGCCCGCGCACAGACTGCCGAGGCTGAAAGCGAGAGCAGCGAATGTCGCGCGATTCACCAGACGGGGCATCGGGTTCCTCCGTGAATGACGAGAGCGCCGCGGTCTTTGGCGATTATCGGTGGGCCGGCAGGGTTGTCAAGGTGAAACACCGAGCACTGGCTACCTCCGCATGACTCGGGGCTTCGGCTTCTGCCGGCGGGCCGAGCGCTGGGCCTCGAGGCCAAGCGTCATGGCCTGGTCGTCGGACAGCGTGCCGCCCTTCTGCTGTGCCATCACGTCCAGCGCGTGACGCCGCGCGAAGCGCCCGATTCTCGCTGGCCTGGCAAAACGTCATGGTGAGTCACTAAAAGCGACTCACTCCGATCTCGTCCGCGTTCCCTTCAGCGCCATAGCGATCGTCACGAGTGGCAGGATGAGCGCGAGCGGATCGTCGAGCAACCGCAGGGCGCCGAACCGCTCATACCACCGCGCGGCCACGTCATCTTTCGCGTCGATGGCCAGCGCGACGCCTCCGACAGCGTCCGAGACAGCCAACGCTCGCTGGCCTGCGGCCAGGAGGAGCTCGCCGCCAAGCCCTAGGCCCTGCTCCGCAACGGACACTGCCAGCCGCCCGAGCCGGAACACCGGCACCTCGTACCGCCCCAGCCCCCGCTTCGCGGCCTCCGGGACGTCGGCGAAGTCCACTGCGCCAGGTGCAATGGTGTAGTAGCCGAGAATCTTGCCTGGCGAGTCCAGAGCAGTGGCCACGAAGGTCTTGGCCCCACCGCTCTCGTGATTCTTGCGAGCGTATCGCTGGAGGTAGTCGTTCAGTGCAGGAACACCGCAGTCGAATCTCGCACGATCGTGACGCCGCGTGAGAGCTTCCTCGCGCCAGCGATGCGGGCGATTCACACGCGATTCGGTCGGAGCCGCTTGGCGGCCGCACGGAGTGCCGGCGTCGGCTTGGGCGGATTCTCCAGGAGGTCGAGCACGCGCGCGCCGTCCCGGGCACTCAACCTGATGCGCTCGTGGCGGGCGACGACCTCCTCCGCGACCGGCAGCGCCGTCCGCATGACGAACGTCGTCAGATCCAGACGTTGGTAGGCGGCAGCCGCCGCGAGGATGCGCTTCTCTTCACGAGAGGCGCGAAGCTCGATGCGGTCGTCTCGAGACGTGGACGGTGTCGGCACAACTGGGCTCCTCAAGGGAACAGTATGGCGTACGGATGGCGTACGGACGAGGGCAGTGACCATTGTCGGATTGGAGTTCGGGCTAAAGGACGTCGGCGACGCCGGTCCTTCCTGTGGGGGCAGCCAATGGCGCCTTGTGGGGCGTCCTCGGGTCGATTAGATGCCGAAAGCCGGTGGAAGACGTGGCTGCCCGTCCGGTTACCCGACGACGGATGCGTGGTCATGGGCCGACGTTCGGAAAAAAAGAGAATCGTATTGTAAGCGTTTCAGAAGGACTTCCGGTGGGCCGGTCGCCTATTCTCACGCCGGGCAGGACGCCGGCTTTGTACGCGGCGACGAAAGAGAAACACATGAACAGCACACTCGCCATGACGGTTACGGGGCGTGAGGTCGTCCTCGACAGCGGAACGATTGAGGCGTTCGGGGCCGACCTGCGAGGCGAATTGCTGACGACAGAGTCCGCAGACTATGACGCCGCACGCGCGGTCTGGAACGCGATGATCGACAAGCGTCCGGCGCTCATTGTGCGGTGCCGCGGCGCCGCTGACGTGATCGGTGCCGTCAAATTCGCGCGCCTACACGGGTTGTTGCTCTCCGTTCGGGGAGGCGGCCATAACGTGGCCGGTTTGGCACTCTGCGATGGCGGCCTGATGATCGACCTCTCGCTGATGCGAGCGATCCGCGTTGATCCGGTCAGTCGAACCGCACGCGCCGAACCGGGGCTCACGTGGAAGGAACTGGATCGCGAGACCTTGGCGTTCGGGTTGGCGACGACCGGCGGAACGGTGTCTTCCACGGGCATTGCGGGGCTCACGCTCGGCGGCGGCCTGGGCTGGCAAATGGCGCGCCACGGCCTGGCCTGCGACAACCTGCTGTCGATCGACATGGTCACCGTCGACGGCCGGCTGCTGTCGGCGAGTCCGTCTCAACACGAGGATCTGTTCTGGGCTGTCCGCGGCGGCGGCGGTAACTTCGGCATTGCGACGTCGTTTGAATATCAACTCCACCCGATGGAGTCGACGATCGCCGGTGGGATGATGCTGTATCCGATGGAACAGGCGCGCGAGGTCCTGCGATTCTATCGCCGTTATTCGCAAGACGCGCCGGACGATCTGACCGCCTTCGCGGGTCTGCTGACGACGCCGGACGGACACAACGTCGTCGCGATCATCGCCGCCTGGTTCGGCGCTCCGGATCTCGCTGCTCAACAGCTGGAGCCGCTGCGGACATTCGGCCATCCGCTGGCCGATCTGATTGGGCAGATACCGTACGGACAGCTACAGACGATGTTCGACGCCGCAGCGCCATCCGGCCTTCGCCGGTACTGGAAATCCGGTTACGTCCCGAACCTGTCCGACGACCTCATCGACACGATGCTCACGCATGCAGCAACCAAGACGTCCCCGTACTCGCTGATCCTTCTCTTCCACCTTCACGGCAAGGCCGCGCGAATGCCCCCTGACGCCACCG
>JANOZI010001179.1:0-1921 GCA_031429375.1 Acidobacteriota bacterium
CGATCGCATCGCCAGGCTCGAACAGGTCAAGGCCGACATCCAGCGCTTTGCCGATCCGCGACGGACGCCGGCGGCGGAAGGCGATCGCCTCGCCCGCGAGCTGCCGGTCGTGGTGTGGCTCGTGCACGGCGTCCATGGCAATGAGATTTCCTCCGCCGATGCCGCGCTCGTCGAGGCGTATCACTTGCTGGCCTCGCAGGGCGATGCCGGCGTCGATGCGGTACTGCGCGACGCGCTGGTGTTGATCGATCCGATGCAGAACCCCGACGGCCGCGCGCGCTTCATCGCGACCAACTCGCAGGGAGGCGCGATGGCCGCCGATCCGACGCCGTACTCCGCGGAGCACGATGAGCCGTGGCCGGGCGGGCGCAGCAATCACTATCTCTTCGACATGAACCGCGACTGGTTCGCCCAGTCGCAGCCGGAAACGCGGGGCCGCATCAAGATCGGCCTCGAGTTCCAGCCGCAGATCACCGTCGATCTTCACGAGCAGGGCGGCGACAACGCCTATTACTTCTCGCCTCCGGCGGAAGCGATCAACCCGCACGTCACGAAGAACCAGATCGCAGGCTGGGACCTGCTCGGACGCGCCAATGCCGCGCGCTTCGACGAGCGCGGCTGGGCGTATTACATCCGGGAGGTCTACGACGCCTTCTATCCGGGCTATGGCGACTCGTGGCCCACCTTCCAGGGATCGATCGGCAACACCTACGAGCAGGCCTCGGCGCGCGGCCTGGCGTTCGCGCGCAGCGACGGCGACACGCTCACGTATCGCGACGGCGTCATGCACCACTTCAACGCGGCCATCGTCACCGCCATTACTGCCGCGAGAAATCGCGAGATGCTGATGCGCAACTACCTGGAGTACCGCCGCAGCGCAATCGCCGAAGGCGAGAAGGGCCCGATCCGCGAATACCTGCTCGTGCCGTCACAGGACGGCTCGCGCGCCGATCTGCTCGCGCGTAATCTCGCCACGCAGGGCATCGAGGTGCGCCGCGCCGAAGAGCCGTTCAAGCTTGCGACCCGGACGCTGCCGGCCGGGACGTTGATCGTCTCGAACGCGCAACCGACCGCGCGAATGATTCGCAACCTGCTCGATCCCAAAACCGAGCAGTCCGCCGAGTTCATCAAACGGCAGGAAGAGCGCCGCAAGATGCGCTTGAACGATCAGATCTACGACATTACGGCGTGGAACCTGCCGATGCTGTTCGACGTGGAGCTCGTCACGAGCCCGGCGCCGATCACCGTGAAGACGAGCGCCGTGCCGTCGCAGTACGACGCGCCGTTCCCGGCGCGTCCGCTCGCCGCGTCGAAGGTCGGCTACCTGATGCCGTGGGGTTCAGCTGCCGTGGCCCTGTCGGCGGACGCCATGCGCCAGGGCATCCGCATTCGCAGCGTCGGCGGCGCGTTCACGCATAACGGCCGCCGTTATCCGATCGGCACCGCGTTCATCCGCAATTCGGGGAACCCGGCGGACCTCCCCGCGCGGCTCTCCGCGCTCGCAGTCAAGCACGGCGCCGAGCTCGTGCCGATCGATTCCACCTGGGTGGACGAGGGCACGTCGCTGGGCAGCAACGATGTTGCCGCGCTCAAGTCGCCGAAGATCCTGCTCGCGTGGGACGCGCCGACGCAATCACCGGCGGCCGGGGGGGCGCGCTCCGTGCTCGAGCGCCGCTGCGGCCAGGCCGTGCCCGCCGTGCGCAGGGCGTCGCTCGGCCGCGCCGTCTTCAACGACTACGACGTCATCGTGCTGCCCAGCGGGAATTACGCGGGGCTGATTGCCGAGCCCGTGCTCAATCGCTTGAAAGACTGGCTGCGTGCCGGCGGCACGCTCGTCACGATCGCCGAAGCCTCACGCTGGGCCACAACCTCTGCTGTCGCATTGCTGGATACGACAACGCTTCTCAAAGATGGGAAGCCT
>JANOZI010001180.1:0-2169 GCA_031429375.1 Acidobacteriota bacterium
GGAAGATCGACGAGCGCGGTCGCGACGCCGGCCGGGGTGTTCTGCCCGACGCCGTAAGGCGTGCGCTGAAAGACGATCGGCAGCGGCGCCATGACGCCTACGGGTGTGTAGATCTGCGTGAAGAGCCGGGTGCCGTCGCGCATCGGGATCATCACCTCGATCGAGGTCAGCGTCGGCGCAGCGGGCTGGCGGCCGACGAGCCCGGCCCCGTCGAGACCGATCGCGACGATCGATGCAATGACGAGCCGCGAGACGCGTGGTACGCGAGCGAACCTCATGGCGACTCCTTGGCGGGACTTCCGCCTCCGCTGAAGCTACGGCGGACAAGCAAGTCCCGCCGCTCCGCTGAGCTACTGGCCGGGCGGGCGCCGCGTGCGATCGATCGGCGCCGGACGCGGCACGCGCTTCACCGGTGTCTTTTCCAGCAGCTTCATCGCTTCCTGCACGGCGCGTTCGAGCTGCGGGTCGCGTCCAGCCGCCGCGTCGGCCGGCGTGATCTCGACCTCGATATCGGGGGCGATCCCCTCATTCTCGATCGCCCAGCGGCCATTGATATCGTAGAACGCCAGCGACGGCGCCGTGATGCCGCCGCCATCAATCGTCGCTGGAATGCCCAGGGTGCCCACCAGCGCGCCCCACGTGCGCGTGCCCACCAGCGGACCGATCTTCTGCTGCTTGAAGTAATACGGCAGCGCATCGCCACCAGAGCCGGCGGACTCGTTGACGATCATCACCTTCGGGCCGTTGATGCCCACCATCGGCGACGGCGAGGGCTTGCCGTCGCGGCGCGCGAAATAACCCATCACCGGCCGGCTCAGTTCGTTGACGATGTAATCCGCCACCATGCCGCCCTGGTTGTAGCGCTCGTCAATCACGGCGCCGTCTTTATTCTGCTGCGCGTAATACAGGCGGTTGAACGCGGTGTAGCCCGGCATGCCGGTGTTGGGCAGCCACACGTAGGCGAGCCGTCCGCCCGACATCGTGTCGACGAGCCGGCGGTTGTTTTCGATCCACGCGCGCGTCCGCAGCGCGTCCTCGCTCGCCACCGGCACCACCGTGATCACGCGCGAGCCTTCGAGGGCGGGCGTGCTGTTCACGCGGAGCAAGGTCTGCCGTCCGGCGGTGCCCTGGAAGATCTGGTAGATGCTCACCGGCGGCGCCAACGGCCTGCCGTTGACCTCGAGCAGGTAGTCGCCAACGCTGATCTGTACACCGGGTGCGCTGAGCGGCGCCTGCAGCTCCGGATTCCAGTTCTCGCCGTTGTAGATCCGGCGAATGCGGTAGCGGCCGTTCTCGATCGCGTAATCGGCGCCGAGCATGCCCACCGGCACCGGATCGCTGTCGGGTAGATCGCCGGGGGCCGAAATGTACGAGTGGCCAACCATCAGCTCGCCGCCCACCATGGCGATCAGGTAGCT
Source organism: Acidobacteriota bacterium (assembly GCA_031429375.1). Classification (GTDB taxonomy): domain Bacteria; phylum Acidobacteriota; class Vicinamibacteria; order Vicinamibacterales; family UBA2999; genus 12-FULL-67-14b. The sequence continues at coordinate 1,419 of JANOZI010001180.1, forward strand.
GAGGTCGGCGCGATGCGCCACGAACGGCACCAGCGGGCGGTACTGGTCGTAGACGGCCTGCCAGTTGGCGCCGTGCATTGACGCGTCGTAGAAGTAGTCGCGCTGAATGCGCCAGGTCTCGCGGAAGATCTGGGCCCACTCGACACGCGGATCGATCAACGCGTCCAGTCCGGTGACGTCGATCGGGCCTTCGCCCACCTTGGCCGGACGATCCGTCACGACGACGCCCCAGCGATTGCCGTCGGCCCGGTACAGCAGCTTCTTGCCGTCGCCCGATAGTGTGAAGGAGCGAATGCCTTCGAGAAACGGCGCCGCCTTGCGATCGCGCAGCTGGTAGCGGTGCAGCGTGAGCGGCGCCTGTCCGCCGCCTCTCGGCGTTTCCAAATAGAACACCGATCCGGCCGGGCCCGCGGCCAGCGACGAATAGTCGCCGGCGGGCACCCCAAGCGCGAGAATCCGCTGATCGATGCCCTTGATGTCGACGCGCACCGGCGCCGCTGGGGCCGGTTTGCCGCCCTCGCCGGTACCCCGCACCGGCTCATCACCGGTCTCGGGCAGGAGCGGTGACGGCTCGTTGTCGCTGAGCACAGCGAGATACACGGCACGCGTGACGGGCCGATCGACCGAGCTCATTTCGAGCCAGCTGATCCGCAGCGCGTAGTTGGTGCTGGCGAGGAAGTACAGATATTTGCCCGACGCATCGAACGCCGGCGCAGTGGCATCCGAGAGGCCGTCGGTGACCTGGTGCGCG
>JANOZI010001181.1:0-2753 GCA_031429375.1 Acidobacteriota bacterium
CGCTTCCGGGCTCAGGAACACCCGCGCGCCAATGCGCAGCGCCGGCAGCAGGAATTCCGTGTGGCCGTCGCGGTGAAGGTACGGGAGCAGGGTGAGGCCTTCCTCTGGAGACTCGTAGTGCACCTGCGCATAGGTGCCGCGAACCCGCAGCTGAACCGGCAGCGGCTGGTGCGCGTAGTTGACTGCGGTCACGAGAACCGACTTTCCTTCGGGCTCCTCGTACGATGCGCTGAGTACCGTGATGCCATTCCAGATGTCGATCACGCGGCGATCGCGGCCGAGTAGCTGTCGCATTTCCAGAGCGAACGCGCTGGGATCGCCGACCGCCTTCAGCTCTTCCACGATCTGTCCTTCACCAACCTGGTAGGTCACCCGATCCGCCGTTGTCACGAGGGGCGTGGCGCCCTGCCATGGGAAGTTGCCCTTTACCCCGGCAACCACAACCGTGCCCCCCTTCCGGGCAAAGTCGAGCAGGATCTGAAGCTGAGGGCCTGGCGGCGAACTCAGCACGATCAACAAGTCAAATGCGGCCAGGCTGGTGGATGCGAGCCGCCGCGGGCCGATGATCGCGAACGGCAGGTTATGCCGGGCGAGGAGGTTCATCACCTCGAACGACTTCATCGGTTCGGAGGTCACCACGCCGAGGTTGGCGATCGGCCGATAGCGACCCGGCAGATCCCACGAATAGAACTCGATGTAACGGCGGATCTCGGCCCACCAGCCGCGCGCCTGGGGCTTGCCGAGCAGCAGATCTTTCTGGAAGCGCTCGTGCAAGTGGAGCACGAGGTCTGCTCCAAAGCTCCCCGCTTCGGCAATCGCCACGAGATAGTCCTCGAGCTCCGGGCCCTCGTCGATCTGGGACAGCGTGATCGGTTCCCAGCGATACGCAAGTAATGGTGCCGACCCGGCCGGCGCCGCCTGCGCAGTGCGGACGAGGGCGACATTCTGTTCGATCCACGGCTGCGCGGTCCGGCTCGACACCTGCAGCACATCGTTCCTCTTCGTGACCCAGTTGGTGCGGATGTGCGGCCATTTGCCGCGGTCCTCGAGCGAGAGGACGCGCGCCCCTGAAGACCTCAGCCGCTGCGTGAGCTGCGCCAGTTGGGCGCGAGACGCTGTTCCTTTGACGACGACGCCTGCCAGCCGTTCGGAGGGCAGCGTGACACCCGCCAGCGCCGCGGCCTCGATTTCGAGGTAGACGGTGTAACCCTGCGCGAGCGCGTTCTGAACGGCCGCGCGGTTCTGGCTTGGAACCAACAGCGTCGAGACACCAAGGCTCTCGCGTGACGGGACGACTCCCTGGTCCCAGCGGATGAGGACCTCCGCCTCGATGCCCGCGGGGAGGACGAGAAGCACCAGGAGGCAGACGCATGTTGGCAAACGAATGCGCATGATCGGTCTCTAGGGTGAAGGAGAGCGTTGCAGCCGGGACTCGCCGTACACGGCCCGTACCGCGCCGTCTCGAGATGTCCAGATCGCGGACGCGTCGGGCAACTGCTCGAGCAGTTTCATGGCGTCGGCAATCGGAACCAACAGCAGCGTGGTCGACAGCGCATCGGCTGTGCTGCCGCGTCGCGTCACGACGCTGACGGTCATCGTGCTGTCAACCGGCGATCCGGTCCGCGGATCGAGGATCTCGTCGTTCTGCTGCGAGGTGGACATGGATGTGTCCCGGAGCAGCAAAACCGTCCCGGCGCCAACGGCGACGGGCCACCCTGTCTTGCCAGGGGGGGCGCCGATGGCCCCGATCGAGCTTCCTCCGGCATTGACGAGCGCGTGCCGGATGCCGTTCGACGCGAGCACCGCGAGCGCGCGGTCGACCGCGTACCCTTTGCCGATGCCGCCGAGATCGAGTTGCACGCAGTCGGTTTTGAAGCGAATGCGATCGGGCGCGCGCGTCTCGATCTTCTCGAAGCCGACGCACTTGGTCGCCTTCGAGGTCTCCGCCTCGGAAGGCCGGCGCCCTTCCAGCGCTGCCTCCTTCCATGTCGTCAGCAGCGGCGCGATCGTGACATCGAACCTGCCGCCCGAGAGGCGGGAGAACCACAGCGATTCTTCGATGACTTCGTACAGGCTCGGATCGACGGCGACGAAGCCCTTGGCGCCCTCGCGATGGAGTGTCGACAGGTTGCTGTCGGCCCGGTAGTGACTCATCACCTGATCCAGCCGAACGATCTCTGCCAGCGCGCCCGCGATCGCCCGTTTCGCTTCATCACGCGACGCGTGGTAGACGACGATGTCGAACATCGTCCCCATGCAGTAGCGCTGCTGGTGGACCAGGGCGAGTGTGTCCGCGCGCAGGGAAACGGCTGCGAGTAGGGCGACGAGCGCGAAGCAGAGCGGGGAGCGGCTACCGGAGCGCATACACGACTCCAGAGTAGGTCGCCAGGTAGACCGCCTCCGCGGTGACGATCGGCGTGGATTGGAGCGAGCCACCGAGGTTGGCCGTCCAGAGCGGAGCGCCGGTGTCGATATGGTAGGCCTGGGTCGCTCCATAGAACGTTTGAATACACACGATCGAGTCGCCGGCCAGTGGAGGGGCGGTGATGCTCCGCAACGATTCCGACTTCCAGGCCTCCTTGCCGCCGTCCACAGTGAGGGCGTAGACGCACCCGTCCTTGCTTCCGATGAACACTTTGTCGTTGGCGACGGCGGGCGAAGAGGCGATGCCCAGATCGGTCTCGAACCGCCACTGGCGCTTGCCGGATGCGGCGTCAAGCGCGTAGAAGAAATAGTCCTCCGAACCCACCAGT
>JANOZI010001182.1:0-2550 GCA_031429375.1 Acidobacteriota bacterium
CGCGGCGGGCGAGGAGGCCCTCTTCGACGCGGTCGAGGGCGCCCTCGAGCTCGGTGTGCGGTGGTTCACGGTCTACGCGTTCTCTACCGAGAACTGGCGGCGACCGGTCGACGAGGTGCGCTACCTCATGCAGTTCAACGAGCGGCTGCTGCTCTCGCGGCGCGACGAGCTGAACGAGCAGGGCGTGCGGGTGCGCTTCATCGGCCGCAAGGGCTGGCGCGTGCCGAAGCGGGTGCAGAAGCACATCGACGACACCGAAGCCATGACCCGGCGCAATCGACGCATGACGCTCACGTTCGCCTTCAACTACGGCGGGCGAGCCGAGATCGTGGACGCCGTGCAGGCGTTGGTGGCCGAGGGAACGCCCGGCGACAAGATCACCGAGAGGGCCATCCGATCGCGCCTCTACGCGCCCGACATGCCCGACCCCGATCTCGTCGTGCGCACCTCGGGCGAGCACCGCATCTCCAACTTCCTGCTGTGGGAGCTCGCCTACAGCGAGCTGATCTTCACCGACACGCTGTGGCCCGACTTCCGGTGCCGCCACCTGCTCGAAGGCGTGCTCGCCTACCAGAAACGCGATCGCCGTTTCGGCGGCATCGCCGCGCCCATCGCCGCGGCCGTGAAATGACGCGGTGACTCGTCTCCTCAGCGGCATCGCGCTCGGCGCCGTTGCCCTTGCGCTGATCTGGTTCCTCAATTCGATTGCGCTGCTCGGCGTCGCCCTCGTGGTCGCCGCCATTGCCTTCTTCGAGTACGAACGCATCGTCGGCGCCATCGGCGCGAAAGTGCCGTACTGGACGACGCTGGTGGCGACATTACTCGCGTGCGCCATGGTGCCGTTCCAGTGGGTCGATCTCGTATTCGTGCTGGCCGCATCGCTGGCAGTGATTGCGACCAACGTGTTGATGTCGGATCGCATCGGCACGCCGCTGCTGGCCGACACCGCGGCCGCGGTGCTGGCGCCGGTCTATATCGGCCTGCCGCTGGGCTCGCTGGTCGGCGTTCACGCCATCGGCGGCCGCGAGGCGGTGTTGCTGTTGATCGCGACGGTGGCGGTAAGCGACACCGCGCAGTTCTACACCGGCCGGACTTTCGGACGGACGCCGCTGGCGCCGCTGCGCAGCCCGAAGAAAACGCGCGAAGGCGCGCTCGGCGGCTTCGTGGTCGCGCCGATCTTCCTTGCCGTGGCCGGCTCCTACTGGCTGCCCGATTACCCGTGGTATTGGCTCGCGGCGCTCGGCCTCGGCATTGTCGTGGCCGGCATCATCGGCGACCTGTTCGAGTCGATGCTGAAGCGGGCCGCCGACATGAAAGACAGCGGCGCGCTGATCCCCGGCCACGGCGGCGTGCTCGATCGCATTGATGCCCTGCTGTTTGCCGCTCCTGTTTTCTATTTCTTCCTGCGCTCGATGTGATCAGCCGCAGAGAAATGCCGCCACAGATTAAACGCAGATTAGACGCAGATTTACAACAGCCTGAATGCGTCGGGCGTGCTCTGCGTCTAATCTGCGTCCAATCTGTGGCTGTCTTTTAAGACATGACACGAATTGCCATCCTCGGCTCGACCGGGTCCATCGGCACCAGCGCGCTTGACGTGGCGCGGACCCACGCCGATCGTGTCGATGTCGTGGCGCTGGCGGCGGGCACCAACGTCGCGGTGATGGCCAGGCAGGTCCTCGAGTTCCGGCCGACCGCGGTCGCGATGGGTACCGGCGATGCCATGGACAAGCTCGTCGCCGCGCTCGGCGGGTCGCCGGCCGAAGTCTCGGGCGTCGGCAACGACGGCTTGATCCAGATCGCGACGCACCCGGATGTCGATCTCGTGCTGTGCGCCTCATCCGGCACGGCCGCGCTCGACGCCGTGCTGGCGGCCATCGAAGCCGGCAAGACGATCGCGCTGGCCAACAAAGAAGTGCTCGTCATGGCCGGCGGCCTCGTGATGGACGCAGCGAAGCGCAGGGGCGTAATGATTCTGCCGGTCGACAGCGAACACAACGCCATTCACCAGTGCCTGCACGGCCGATCGTCCGGCGAGGTCCGGCGCTTGATCCTCACGGCATCGGGCGGCCCGTTCCGCGGCCGAACGCTCGCGGAGCTGGCGAAAGTGACAGCCATCGACGCGTTGAAGCATCCGACGTGGCAGATGGGGCCGAAGATCACCATCGATTCCGCGACGCTGATGAACAAGGGCCTCGAGGTGATCGAAGCCCATTGGCTGTTCGGCGTCGCCGCGCCGCAGATCGACGTGCTCGTCCACCCGCAGTCGATCGTGCACTCGATGGTCGAGCTGAAAGACGGATCGATCGTGGCGCAGCTCGGGATCACGGACATGCGCCTGCCCATCCAATACGCGTTCGCCTATCCCGACCGCTGGGACGCGCCGGTGCCGTTTCTCGACCTGACCCGCGTCGGCCCCCTCGAATTTCACGAGCCCGCCTGGGCCGACTTTCCATGCCTGAGGCTGGCCTATCGCGCGCTGCAAGCCGAGCGCAGCCTGCCGATCGTGCTGAACGCGGCCAACGAGGTGGCCGTGACGTCTTTCTTAGA
>JANOZI010001183.1:0-4068 GCA_031429375.1 Acidobacteriota bacterium
GGCGAGCACCGCGGCCAGCGGCACGAAGAACACGAGGCACGCCAGGATCCACAACGTGACGGACGGCGCGCCGAGCCGCGCGCTGCGCGAGATCCAGCGCAGGCCGACGACCGCCACGATGTTCATGGCGACGACGTCCCAGAGCCGCAGGGACTGGATCAGGCGCAGGGGTTGATTCATCGCCGCAGCGGCGCGGTTCGCGTGTACGAATACGCCCACGCGATCAACAAGCCTTGTAGCGGCAACCGCATCCACAGTGCCGCCGGCGCGAGCGACGGGTACAGATCTGGATGCATCGCCATGTGCAGGTTGGCCGGGAACACCGCAACGAGCAAGGCGATCAAGCCCCAGCCCGCCAACACGGTCCATCGCCGGAATAGCAGCAATGCGCCGAGGGCGATCTCCGCTACTCCACTGATGGCTACCAGCTCGCGATGCCACGGCAGATACGGCGGCATGATGTTGACGTAGAAATCCGGGCTGCGAAAATGATTCAAGCCCGCGAGGATGAAGAGGATGCCGAACAGCCAGCGCAGCGGCGTTTTCAATTCTTGGTCCGCACCGACTCGCGTTCCATGAACGCCTTCATGTCCTGCAGCGCGCCTTCCCAGCCGACGCTCATCAGCGCGAAGTAGCGCTCCCAGCGCGGCCCCACGCCATCGGCGCTCTGCCTGATCGTCAGCATCGTCGATCGACCGTTGCCGTGAGGGCGGCAATGGACCTCGAGCGCCATCGGACCGAGCGGCTCGCCGTCGGGCGGTTGCCAGTACGCTTCGCCGACGAAGAACGCGCCGTTGGGACGGTAGTCGATGATGGTGCCGTGAAACGTGCCGCCGAGACGGCCCAGCACCTCGTCTTTGAACTCGGTTGACTCCCACTCGATGGCGTACGTGCCCAACGGTCGCGGCACGGTGACCGAGCGGGCGACCTGCCACCACGCGGCGAGATCCTTGCCGTCGAAGAATGCGGCCAGCACGCGCACGGGCGGCGCCTGGATCAACTCGCTTCGCGTGAGGTCGAGACGAGTGGCTTGAGGCATGGTCAGTCGTATTGCAAATACCGCGCTCGCGCCTCGATGAACGGCTGCATCTCGCGGGCCCAGACGGGCGCGAGATCCTCCGCGCGACCGCCGGCGTCGATCGCCGCCCGAAGTGCGGAGGAGCCGGCTAGTATATCGATTGGCTCCTTGTCGTGCTCGTATTCGTACGGGGGCTTGCGCCACGCAAAATCGGACGGTCCCGCCGCGCGAATTTGATCGATTAATGCCACTCCTGTAAGTACCGGCTGGAACGACCGGCGATCCAGGACGTGAATCTGGCAGCCGCCGCAGGTCTTCTTCGCGTGCTTCTGGAAGGTCGGCTCGAAGACGGCTGCACGGAAGTGCACCCCGGGAAGCTTGCGAGCGTTCATCGCGGCGGCAAACTTCTCGGCTTCGACCCACGGCGCGCCGACCAGCTCGAACGGCCGCGTCGTGCCGCGCGCTTCCGACGCCATCGTGCCCTCGAACAGCACGGTGCCGGGATAGACGATCGCGGTGTCGAGGGTCGGGATGTTCGGCGACGGCATCACGAACGGCAGTCCCGTCGCGTCACCATACATCGCGCGCGACCACCCCGCCATGGCCACGACTTCGAGGGGCGCGTTGATCTTGAAGTGCTCGTTGAAAAACCGCGCCAGCTCGCCGATGGTCATGCCGTGGCGCATCGGGATCGGGAACTGGCCGACGAAAGACTCGTAGCCAGGCACGAGCATCGGGCCCTCGACATCGCGTCCGCCGATCGGGTTCGGGCGATCGCACACGATCACATCCACACTGTGCCTCGCGCACGCGCGCAGGCAATTGGCCATCGTGTAGATGTAGGTGTAGATGCGCGCGCCGATGTCCTGCAGGTCGATCACCAGCGTGTCAATATTCGCCAGCATCTCGGCGGTCGGCTCGCGGGTCTCGCTGTACAGCGAAAACACCGGCACGCGCCGCTGGCAATCGTTGCCGTGCGGCGTCTCGATCATGTTGTCTTGCACGTCGGATCGAAAGCCATGCTGCGGCCCGAAAATCGCGCCCACCGTCACTTCGGGCGCGGCCAGCAGCAGGTCGACGATGTGGTGGAAGTCGGCGTCGACCGACGCGGGATTGGAGACGATGCCGACGCGGCGCCCTTTCAGGCGTCCCGAGGCCAAAAGCGCAGTTGAACCGAGGCGGACGGACACGCTACAGATTATAGAGGGCGTCAGTTAAGAGTTCAGAGTTCAGAGTTCAGAGTTAAGAGTTCAGAGTTAAGAACTTACTGAAGATGTCGTGAGGCCCGCGGTTTTGAGCGCGTTGTAGCCGCCGACGAGCGCGAGCGCGTCGGGCCAGCCGCCGCGTCTCAACTCGAGCGCCACACGGGCACTCGTGGCTTCGTTGGGTCAAGCACAAAACACCACCAGCGTCGCCGCGGGTGGCAGCTCGTGGCGGACGGCGTCGGCCACGGCACGATCCGGGTGGACGCGCACCGAATCCGGAACGGCATCGCCGCCCTCGAACGCGCGGTCGGTGCGGCTGTCGACCAGCACCACCGGCGCGCCCGACTTCTTCAACCTCGCGAACTCGTCGATGGCGATCGTCTGCGCGCCCGGGCGATCGTCGGGCACTTCGCGCATCGCCAGCGCCTTGTTGATCGAGCGTTGCTGGACCGGCGCCGCGGTCTGCTCGCCGGCCTCGGTCACCTTGCCCCGGATGAGCAGCATCGGCGAGAAGCCGTGCAGCACAATCGACACGAGCACGACCAGGCAGCAGACCTGGAGCAGGTAATCGCTGCCGTCGATGTTCGAGAACACCGCCAGCAGCACCAGCAGCAGCGAGCTCAAGCCGCGCGGGCCGAACCATGCGATCAGCGCGCGGTTGCGCCACGAGATCGGCGCCGGAATCAGCGCCGGCAGAAACGCCACCGGGCGCAGCAGCATGGCCGCTACGGTGAACGCAATCGTGGCCGGTCCGATCACCGCCAGCCCGCCCCAGATGATCGACGTGCCGAACAGCACGAAGGTAAAGAGCAGTGCCATTTCGGCGGTGGTCTCGCCGTACTCGAGGAAGCAGTCGCACAGCTCGACATCGATGATCGAGATGGTGAGGCCGGCCGCGAACGCGGCGATGAAGCCGCTGCCGTGCAGCGATTCCGCCGCCGCGTAGGCGGCGAACGCCAGGCCGAGCGAGTAGATCGATTCGTAATCGCGGCGCACGCCCGACCGCGCCCGCACCAGCTCGAGCGCCTTGACGCCGACGTAGCCGACGGCAATGCCCGCGCCGGGGCTCAGCACCAGCATGCTCAGGCCAAGCAGACCCCACTGTCCGCCGCTCAATGGCTGGGCGCTGGTGAGGACCTCCATCGCCACCAGCACGATCGGCAGCAGTACGACGTCGTTGAGACCGCTTTCGAGTCGCAGCGCCTGCCTCACGGAATCGTGCAGCGCAGGACGACGGAGCAGGCCTCTCAGCAGGACCGGATCGGTCGAGGCGAGAGCAGCGCCCAGAATGGCCGCCAGGGGCGCGGAGAGATCGAGCAGGTACCACGCGGCGCCGGCGATCAGGATGGCAGTTAAGACGGTGCCGGGGCCCACGACCAGGCTGACCAGCCGCTTGTGGGCGCGGACTTCAGACAGGTCGAGCGAGACGCCGTCGGTGAACAGCACGAGCACCAGCGACAGCGTGGCGACGACCCGCAGCACTTCGGATTCGACGCTGGCATCGAGCAGGCCGAGCGCGCCTGGGCCGATCAGGAATCCGATGGCCAGGAACACCGCGACCTGCGGCACGCCGGTGCGATCGACCCACCCCGACAGCAGCGCCGACACCACGATGACGGCGCCGATGAGCGCCAGCACCGCGAGGAAGGAGTCCATCGGATTATTCAACCACGCTTCGGGCCTTCGTGGTTTCTTTGGACACGTTCGGACGTGACAACAAACTACGGATCGTTTCGGCTGCAGTCGTAAGTTACGCTACGAATGTGGAGCCGCTCCATTACACGCGCATCGATGACAGCCCGGCAGGACCCCTGCTGCTGGCCGGCAACAGCGACGGGTTGCATG
>JANOZI010001184.1:0-2586 GCA_031429375.1 Acidobacteriota bacterium
GCTTCAACGTCAAGGAGCTGACCGGCATTCTCGGGCTGGCCCAGTCCGGTGTATCGCGGCATCTCGGGCTGTTGAAGGAAGCGGACCTCGTCGCCGAAGAGCGCGACGGCGCCTACACGTTCTATCGGCTGTCGACGCAGATCCGCGGCAGCGTCAAGGGGCCGCTGTGGCCGCTGCTGCAGGTGCAGTTCAAGGACGCGGCCGGATCGGCGCTCGTCAAGGCGGACGAGGCGCGGCTGCAGGAAGTGTTGCGGCTGCGGCGTGAGAACTTCGAGCACGTCGGACCCGATGCCCGCGACGGCCGCCAGCTCGTGCCGGGGCGGAGCTGGGCGGCGTGGTCGCGCGCGCTGGGTCTCTTGCTGCCGCCGCTCGACGTCGCGGACTTGGGGTGCGGCGAGGGCTACCTCACCGTGGAAACGGCGCGCTGGGCCCGGCACGTCACGGCCGTCGATCGCTCGCCGGGGGTGCTGGCGCGCGCCAAGGCGCTCGCGTCGCGCAAGCGGCTGTCGAACATCACGTGGAAGAAAGGTGAGCTCGAAAAGCTGCCGATCGACGATCGCGCCATGGACGTCGCGCTGTTGTCGCAAGCGCTGCATCATGCCGGCGATCCGGCCGGCGCGCTGGCGGAAGCGGCCCGCATTCTCAAGCCGGGCGGCCGGCTGCTGATCCTCGATCTGCGCCCGCACGACGAAACCTGGGTGCGCGAAAAGCTCGGCGATCAGTGGTTCGGCTTCAGCAACGATCACCTCAACGGACTGCTCACGCGCGCCGGGTTCACGGACGTCCGCGTCGCGCTCGGCGCGCGCAAGACCAACGATCCGTTTGCCGTATTGCTCGCCGTCGGCACGACGCCGCCACGGAAGAAATAACCAATAACCAATAACCAATTACAAATAACCACACCGTTTACGAATAACCAAACCCTTTTCTGATGACGACACTAGAGACCCTCGAACGGCTGTTAACGGAGCGCATCCTCGTCCTCGACGGCGCGATGGGCACCATGGTGCAGCGGCGGAAGCTGACTGAAGCCGACTTCCGCGGCGCGCGCTTCGCGTCGCACTCGCACGACCTCAAGGGCAACAACGACGTGCTGGTGCTGACGCGGCCGGACGTGATCGCCGAGATCCACGCCGAGTACCTCGAGGCCGGCGCCGACATCATCGAGACCAACACCTTCAGCTCGCAGGCGGTGTCGCAGGCCGATTACGGTCTCGAGGCGATCTCGTACGAGCTCAACTTCGAGGCGGCGAGGCTGGCGCGGCGGGTCGCCGACGAGTGGACGAAGAAGACGCCCGACCGCCCGCGGTTCGTCGCCGGCTCGATCGGCCCGACCACCAAGACGCTGTCGATTTCGCCCGACGTCAACAACCCGGCGTTCCGCGCGATCACGTTCGACGAGATGAAGCACGCGTTCAAGGACCAGGCGCGGGGCCTCGTCGACGGCGGCAGCCACCTGCTGCTCGTCGAAACGCAGATCGACACGCTCAATGCGAAGGCGGCCCTCGTGGCGATCGAGGAATTGTTCACCGAGACGGGCACGCGCCTGCCGCTGATGATCTCGGCCACGCTCACCGATCTGAGCGGCCGCACGCTGTCGGGACAGACGCTCGACGCGTTTTACGTGTCGATCGAGCACGCCCGGCCGTTCAGCGTCGGCCTCAACTGCGCGCTCGGCGCCCGTCAGATGCGGCCGTACCTCGCGGAGCTGGCGCGCACGGTGCCCGGGCACGTCAGCTGCTATCCCAACGCCGGACTCCCCAACGCCTTCGGGCAGTACGACGAGACGCCGGCGGAAACCGCGGCGCTCGTCAAGGACTTCGCCGAGAGCGGCTTCGTCAACATCATCGGCGGCTGCTGCGGAACCACGCCAGATCACATTCGCGCGATCGCGACGGCCGTTGCGGGGCTGCCGCCACGGTCTCCCCTTCGACTCGGCTCCGAGGGCTTGCAGTCCCCGGAGGCTCGCTCAGGGCACGCCGGCCCGACTCGCCTCACGACATTGTCCGGGTTGGAACGGCTCGTGATCCGGCCTGACAGCAACTTCCAGATGATCGGCGAGCGCACCAACGTCACCGGCTCGAAGAAGTTCGAGCGGCTGGTGAAGGCGCGCGACTGGGCCGGCGCGGCGACGGTCGCCCTCGACCAGGTCCGCGGCGGCGCCAACATCATCGACGTCAACATGGACGAGGGCATGCTCGACTCGGCCGCGTGCATGACCGAGTTCCTCAACTACATCGGCACCGAGCCCGAGATCGCGCGGCTGCCGCTGATGATCGACAGCTCCAAGTGGTCGGTCATCGAAGCCGGCCTCAAGTGCGTGCAGGGCAAGGCGATCGTCAATTCGATCAGCCTGAAGGAAGGCGAACAGGATTTTCTCGAGAAGGCCCGCACGGTGCGGCGCTACGGCGCCGCGATGATCGTGATGGCGTTCGACGAAAAGGGCCAGGCCGACACGGTCGAGCGCAAGGTCGAGATCTGTAAACGTGCCTACACGCTGCTGACCGAACAGGCCGGCGTCGACCCGTCCGACATCATCTTCGACCCGAACATCCTCGCCATTGCGACCGGGCTCGAGGAGCACAA
>JANOZI010001185.1:0-12094 GCA_031429375.1 Acidobacteriota bacterium
CGAGTTACGAGTTACGAGTTACGAGTTACGAGTTACGAGTTACGAGTTACGAGTTACGAGTTACGAGTTACGAGTTACGAGTTACGAACTCGCAAGCGGAACTCCTTGTTCTTAACTCTGAACTCTTCACTCTGCACTACAGCGTCAGCAATGGGTGTCGAAAGCCTTCTGCAAGTCTGAAGCGATCATGTCTGCAGAGCGGTTCTCGATGTCGCGGCGCTCCATCAAGTACACGAGCTTGCCGTCTTTCATCAGGCCGATGGCGGGAGACGAAGGCGGATGGGGCGCGAAGTAGCTGCGGGCCTGTTCGGTGGCTTCGACGTCGGCCCCGGCGAACACCGTCGTGAGGTGCTCGGGCCGCTTGCCCTGCTGAAGGGCCTTGGCAATGCCGGGCCTCGCCTTGCCGGCGGCGCAGCCGCAGACCGAGTTCACGACGAGCATCGTGGTGCCCGGCTGCTTGATGGCGGCGTCCACCGCGTCCGGGGTCTTGAGATCTTCGAAACCGAGGCGCGAGAGTTCGGCGCGCATCGGCGCAATGAATGGCTCCGGATAGCGTTGTACGATCATCCTCTGATTATAAGTCACGGCGCGCGGGTTCGAACCAGTCCGCGCGAATCAAGCCGCCAGAAGCCCGCGAATCGCTACCTCGACCTTCGCGAACTCGGCATCGAGCGCGTCGACCAGGTGTTCTGACCCAGTCAGGTCTCCCGCTCGACCCCTATCGTCGAGTTGACGGCACACCGCCAATAAGGGCTTCGCGCCGATGTTGCCGGCACTGCCTTTCAGCGAATGCGCTGCCTTGTAGACTTCGACCGCGTCCCCGGCTTCGCACGCGGCCCGGAGCTTCGCGATGCGCCGGGGCACGTCTTCGAGAAACAACTGCAGCACTTCGGCGAGCACGTCCGGCTCGCCGTCCACGTTCAGCTGTCTCAGATTCTCGATGACCAGCGGGTCGAGTACCGGGCCGGACAGTGGCCCCGATAGTGGCGTCGCGGTCACTTGCGCTTCTCTGCTTGCAACGCCGGGTTGACGTTGTCCAGCGCATCGAGCTGGGGCTTGACGAACCGCTCGTAGCAATTCGGGCAGTAGCTATGTGAGAACGACACGCCGGAGTGGTCGTGAAAATAAGTTTCGACCTTTTCCCAGTAGTTCTGGTCGTTGCGAATCGCCTTGCAGTAGGCGCACATTGGCAGCAGCGTCTGCAACGCCTTGACGTTGGCCAACGCTTCTTCGAGGCTGCGCACGCGCTCGGCCAGCGCGGACTGCAGTTGCACGACGCGCGCGCCGACATTGACGCGGGCGACGAGCTCGTCTTGGTCCGCCGGCTTGGTCACGTAGTCGTCTGCCCCGCCCTTGAGGCCCGCGACGATATCGGCGGATGAGTCCCGCGACGTCAGCAGGATCACGTAGGTCGGTGTGGGCGCCTTCCTGCCGCGAATGCGCGACACCACTTCGGGACCGGCGAGGCCGGGCATTTCCCAATCCAACAACGCAATCGCCGGCGGGTTGTCACCGTCGAGCTGGCTCCACGCCTGGTCGCCGTCGTTCGCAAACGTGACGATGTAGCCCGCCTGCTTCAACATGGCGCCCACGACGGTCCGTGACACGGGTTCGTCGTCTGCCACGAGAACACGCAGGCTCATCCTTCGATGCTATCATTCCGCGCCATGCGCATAACCTCTGCAATTTGTCTGGCACTGACGATGGTCGCGGTGGCGACCACTCCGGCGGCGGCACAGCCGACGGCGTTTGTGGGCGGCAGGCTGATCGATGGCACCGGCCGCGTGATCGAGAGCGGCACCGTCATCATCGATGCCGGCAAGATTGTCGCGGCCGGTCCATCCGCATCGACGCCGGTGCCGGCCGGCGCGACGCGCGTGGACGTCAAGGGCAAAACGCTGATGCCCGGCCTCGTGAATGCGCACGGCCACGTGGCCAACACCGTCGGCCTGCGCACCGATCCAGCGTCCTACACGAAAGAGAACGTGCTGCGGCAGCTCAAGACCTACGCCCGGTACGGCGTGACCACGGTCTTCAGCCTTGGCGGCGAGGAAGCGCCCGCCTTCGAGGCGCGCGACGAACAATCGCGCGGCGCGATCGATCGCGCCAGGGTGTTCGTGTCGGGGCCCGTGATCACGGGCGACACCGCCGAAGCGGCGCGTGCCAATGCGAACAAGGCCGCCGACATGAAACCCGACCTGTTGAAGATCCGCGTCGACGACAACCTCGGCACGACGCGCAAGATGCCGGAAGCGGCCTGGCGCGCCACGATCGAGCAGGCGCACGCGCGCGGGCTCCCCATCGCGGTTCACATCTACTCGCTCGCCGACGCCAAGGCGACGCTTGCCGCCGGCGCAGACCTGATCGCCCACAGCGTGCGCGACCTGCCCGTCGACGAGGCGTTCATCAACGCTCTCAAGAGCCGCGACGTCTGTTACTCCCCGACGTTGACCCGTGAAATCTCGACGTTCATCTACGACGCCACGCCGTCCTGGGTCGACGATCCGTTCTTCGTCAAGGGTGTGGACAAGGACATACCGGCGCAATTGAAGGACCCGAAACGGCACGAACAGGTTCGCAACAGCAGCGCGTGGCAGGCCGGGCAGCAGTACAAGGCCGGGCTCGAAGTGGCGAAGCGGAACCTGAAGACGCTCTCCGACAAAGGTGTGCGCATCGCGATGGGCACCGACACCGGCCCGCCGGCCCGCTTCCAGGGATTCTTCGAACACCTCGAGCTCGAGATGATGGTCGAGTCCGGGCTCACGCCCATGCAGGCGATCGTGTCGGCGACCGGCGACGCGGCACGCTGCTACAAGAAGAACGCCGAGCTCGGCGCGCTGGCCGCCGGCGCCGCCGCCGATCTGCTGATTCTTGGTTCCAACCCGCTCGACAACATTCGCAATACGCGAACGATCGAACAGGTCTGGATCAGCGGCAAGCGCGCGTTTTGATCCAACGGCACCCCATGAAGGGGTGCCCTACTTTATTTTTTTTGCGAAGACGATTGATCCCAGGACCTGATCGTCCCAGAAGCCGACGACGTAGCCCTTGCGAGTCATGTAGCTGCCGCGCAGCGTGAGCTCTTCTGTCACCCGATAGCCGACCGCGGCTTCCAGGCGGCGGTAGGTCTCGAGACGCGGCAGCTTGTCGACAACGCTCGTCCACAACGTCCGTTGATCGTCGAAGCGGGCCGCGACGAACCACCGCGGCCGGATCGCTTGCATGATCTCACCCCATCCGCCGTGGGCGCGCGCCTCGCCTTGCGCCATCTCACGTTCGGTCCACAGGTACTCACCCGCCATCCGCGTGTGGCCGAACGACCACTCACCCTCGACTTGCGCCACCGATGCGTTGCGATCGCCGCGCGCGGGGTTGCGCACCTCGCGGCTGCCGGCGTAGCCACCGTGCGCGAGGCTGGCGCCGATCCGCACGCCGATGTGTGGCGTGACGCCGGCGCCAAAAATGAGATTGGCCATTCGCGGCGGCTTGTTGGCGCCGAAAAACAGCCGGCCGCGCACCGGCGAACCGTCGGTGACCGCCGCGCGTGCGTCCCACCTCTTCCCCGACACGGTCACTTGCGCGCCCAGCGGATACGAGGCGGCGAGCAGGAAATTCGTCGGCGTGCCCGCCTCGAAGCGCGGCAACGGCAGGTACAACGTGGAATGTTGCGAGACGACCGGGTTGAGGTTCGGTCGATTCTCCAGCATGCTGAGGCCGACCGGCGATGGCAGCTGCCCGGCCTCGAGTCGATAGCCGATGGCGCCCGGCCGTTCGTAACGGAGCGCGAGCTCGTACATCTGCCCCCGCCAGGCGCCGTCGAACCCTCGCCGGAACACAACCGGCCGCACGCGGAGATCGAGCCCGTCGGCGATGCGGACGGCGCCAAATAGATCGAACCACGCGGTCGCCTTCCTGGCGACCTGCGACCCGGCGTCGCCGTCGACGGCCACGACCGTGTCGAGCGCGACGCGCGAGGTCTGCGCGCCCGAGTCGCCAATCGCGCTGCCAAACAGGCAGGCGGTCGCAACCGCGCAAGCCGAGACTATGCGGGTCGCGCGCGGTGCCCATTTGAATGCAGCGGGGTCGAGGTCAACCGGACCACTGACCAGCCGTGGCAGCGCCGCGATGAGCGCTTCGACAGCCGCGCCGTCGAAATCGGAGCCCACCAATCGTCGCAGCTCGGCAATGGCTTCGACCGCAATGCGGCCGGGACGGTAAGCACGCGCGCTGGTCATGGCGTCGAAGGCATCGGCCACGTGCACAATGCTGGCCGCCAGAGGAATCGAGTCGGCGCGCAGACCGTACGGGTAGCCCAGGCCGTCGGGCCGCTCGTGGTGCAGCTCGACGATCGGGATGTGCGGCGTGAGAAATGGAATGCTGCGCAGGATGCGCGCGCCGGCAGACGGATGCGCCTTGATCGCCTCGAACTCGGCCGGCGTCAACGCGCCCGGCTTGCGAAGAATCTCGTCGGGCACGCCGATCTTACCGATGTCGTGTAACAACGCGCCCAGCCGCAGGATCTCCATGGCGTCGGCGTCGAGCGCGAGCTCCTGGCCGATCGCGACGGAAAACGCGCTGACCCGCTCCGAGTGGCCGAACGTGTACGGATCGCGCGCGTCGAGCGCGGCGGCCAGCGCCCGCACCGCGCCGAAGTAGGTCGCTTCCGCTTCGGCCTCGGCCGCAGCGACCGATGCCAGCAACGAGTTGAACGTGGCGGTCAGCTGATCGAGCTCCCGGCTGCTGCCGCTCGGGGGCACCGGCGTGCGCGCCCGTTCGGCGGCCGCCATGGCCGCCAGCGATTGCGAGAGGTGATCGATGGGGTTGGTGAGCGTGCGCGCCAGCCACACGCTCCCCAGTATCGCGAGGCTGATCGCACCCAATCCGATAAAGGCCAGGCTGATGAGCGCCGCCTCGGTTTGCCCTGCCGCGGCGGCATCGATCGAGGCCAGGGCAACAAAGTCGACGTCGCCGATCTGAGAGAGCGGCTGAATCGCCCACGACTCGCCCGCCAGCTTGACCATCTGCGCGCCGCGTCCTCCCGATGGGCGATGCGCCGCGAGACCGGCGGCCACCGCCGCGTCGAGCGTGCTGGCCAGCACGACACCGTTTTTGAGGATGGCCGCGTGCCCGCGCGACAGGTCCGCCAGTTCGCGCGCGTAACGACCGTCGAGCGCCGTGCCCAACTCGAGCGAGCCAATCACGGCGTCACCCAGTTGCAGCGGCACCGAGACCACGCGATAGACGCCCTCGGCCATCGACACCGTGCGATCGGACTTCGAGTTGTCGTCGCCCGAACCGGCAATCGCCACGCCCTTCGGCCAGGCCGAGGCCATGCGGCCGCCGCTGGCGATGATCGAGCCCTTGCGATCGGCAACCGCCAGCACGTCGGCTGAGACGCGATCGGCAATCTTGTTGGCTTCCCGCTGCACGGTCGCGAGCAGCTCGTCGGTCGCATCCTGTCCCGCGCCGCCACGTTCGGTCAGCCAGGTGTCGAGCGCCGCCTTGAGAGTCGGATTCTCTGCCAGCGTGGCAACGGTCGCGCGCAGGTCCTGTTGCCGGCGCGCCTCGACGCGCGTGAACACCTCCTGCGCCCCGGCCAGGTTGGCGGCCACCGACCGCCGCACGCGCTCGCGCACGTCAAGGCTGAGCACGGTGAACACCGTGACGAGCACCAGCGCCACCGTCAGAAACGACGCTAGCAAGGCGCGGGTCACCATGCGGGGCGCGCTCACGGCGTGGGCTCCAGTACCGGCAGCGTGAACGCGACGTCGGTGGTGGCGCCGGCGCGAATCGTGATGCGGTCGCGCCGTTCGCCGATGCGCTCGTGCCACGCCACCAGCGTGTACGAGCCCGGCGGCACGCCGTCGAGAGCGAATGTCCCGGTGTCGTCGGGAATGGTAAACCACCCGTGGTCGAAGACGCGGACGACGGCGCTCATGTGCGAGTGAATCTGACAGTACACCTTGACGATGCCCGGCTTCTGAAAGGTCTGGCCGCGGCTGGTGCCCGACGGATAGCGGCCGAGATCGAAGGTCGCCGGCCGCGAGAGCGAAAACACGTTGTGGAAGATCGTGTCCTCGTTGGGAAACTCGACCGACGACCCAACGGTCACGGCGACGACGTGGGGAAAGAATTGTTCATCACGCTGCGCGATCGTCGCCCGCGTGATGCGGTTTGCCGCCTTGGGCGCGTCGGCAAAAAACACCACGACGTTGCGGATTTCCGGTTGGGACTTCGCGCGCGGCGCCACCGCGCGGGCGCCATAAACCGTGGCCCTTAACGGCGCGCTTCCCGCCATCGTCAATCGAACCGTTCCAGTGACGCGACCCGCGCCGCCCTGGGCGGCGGCGATCCAGCGTTCGGACCCGATCAGCGTGACCGCCAGCACGCCGGCCGCCAGCACCATGGTGAAATCGCGCGGCGCCCTCATGGCGTGAGCGCCGGGCCGTAAAGCGGGCGGCCGGGGCGCGCGCCGGTCAGGCCCTTCGGGTCGAGCACCGGCACGCCGTTGACGATGACGTGCTCGATGCCGGTGGGGTACTGATGGGGCTTCTCGTAGGTGGCGTTGTCGTTGACCGTCGCCGGATTGAAGACCACCAGGTCGGCGTACGCGCCCTTGAGAATCGTGCCGCGATCCTTGAGGCCGATCTGCTGGGCGGCGGCGCCCGTCATGCGGCGGACCGCGTCGGGCAGCCCGAGCGCTTTGTCGGTGCGTACGTACTTCCCGAGGATCCGCGGGAACGTGCCGTACGATCGCGGGTGCGGCGAGCCTTGCGCCAGCGCGCCTTCGGCGCGCAGCGCCGACGAGTCGGTGCCGATGGTGACGCGGCGCGACTGGAGGCCGGTCGTGACATCGGCCTCGCTCATCATGTGATACAGCGCGCCAATGCGGCCGCCGCTGTCGATCAACAACTGAAAGTACACGTCCCACGGGTCGCGCTTCCGCTCCGCCGCAATTTCGGTAATCCGTTTGCCGAGCACGCTTTGATCGAACTGCTTCGGCACCGAAGCAATCTGAATGCCCTCGAAGGTCGCGGCCTTCAGCAGGTTTTCCCATCCGTCCAGCTTGGTTTCGATCTCCTGACGCGCCCGGGCGCGCGTCGCCGGCTCGTTCAAGCGCGCGATCATCTTCTCGCGCCCGCCTTCCTGGACCCAGAGCGGCAGCGTGGCCGCCAGGCCCGTACCGCCGGCCGCGTACGGATACATGGTCGCGCTCACCACCGTGCCGGCCGCGTTGGCCGCGTCGATCTTGGCCAACGCCTCGCTCATCCGGCCCCAGTTCGCTTTCGCGGCGACCTTCAGGTGAAAGATCACCACCGGCAGCGACGCCTCGCGCCCAATCCCGATCGCCTCGTCGATGGCGTTGAACAGGTTGAAGCTCTCGCCCCGAATATGCGAGATGTAGATACCCTTGTACTTCGCGGCGACCTTCGCCAGCGCCACGAGCTCGTCGGTCTTCGCAAATGATCCGGGTACGTAGATCAGGGCGCTCGATAACCCGAACGCGCCGTCGCGCATGGCCTGATCGACCATCGCGCTCATGCGCTCCAGCTCGCCCGCGGTCGGCGCGCGGTTGTCGAGGCCGACGATCGCGCGACGCACGGCCGTCGCCGGCACGAAGGTGCCGAGGTTGATCGCGATCCCGCGCTGACGCAGCCGCTCGAAGTAGCCATTGAAGCCGGTCCAGTCGAAGGCCACCCCAAACGGCGCCAGCGCTTCGGTGTCGGCCGTGTCGGTGGTCCAGAACGCCGGCGAGCCGCCCTCGCCGATGATCTCGCTGGTGATGCCCTGGCGCAGGTGGCTCTCGCCGTTGCCGTCGGCGAGCAGCGTGGTGCCCGACTGTCCCTGCACGTCGATGAACCCCGGCGCGACCACCAGGCCCGTGGCGTCGATGACGCGGCCGGCGCGCGCCGCGCTGAGATCGCCGATCGACGCGATGCGATCGCCGCTGATGCCAACGTCGGCTTGCCGCGCCGGCTGGCCGGTGCCGTCGATCACCTGGCCGCCGCGAACGACGATGTCGAGGGCGGGTTCGCTCCGCTGGCACGCCGACCCGACGAGGGTCGCGGCCATCAGTAATAAGGGGAGCGCGGGGCGGTACATCGTCACGCCAACTATAATCGCTCTGCTATTCCGCCCTCAAACACATCCTCGTCGTTCTTGCCGCCGCCGCGGCCGCCCCGATCACAGGGGCTGTTCTCGGCAGCGGAGTATGCGCAGGTCCGCGCCTTCTTCGACGCGCGCCCTCAATTACAACCGACCCGGCAACGTCACCTGCCTGCGCTGGCCGCGCATCTCGGACTGGGTGCGCTCCTGGCCAAAGACGAGACGTCGCGCTTTGGCCTGAACGCATTCAAGCTGCTCGGCGGGCTCTTCGCGATCGAAACGTTGATCGGTGAAGGCGCGATCCGGCCCGGCGACACGCTGGTGTGCGCCAGCGAGGGCAATCATGGCCGCGCCGTCGCGCGCGCCGCGCGCGAGGCGGGCTGCCGATCGCGGGTCTACATGGCCGGCGACGCCGCCGCGGCGCGCGTGGCGGCGATCGCCGGCGAAGGCGCGGAGGTCGTGCGCGTGGATGGCTCGTACGACGACGCGGTGCGCATCATGAGGGTTGAGGCCGCGGATCACGGATGGACGATCGTGTCGGACACGTCGTGGCAGGGCTACGAGCGCATCCCCCATTTGATCATGCTCGGTTACACGCGGATGATCGATGAGGTTTCCGACGCGGTTGATGTGGTGTTCGTACAAGGCGGTGTTGGTGGATTGTTGTGCGGCGTCGCCAGCGCGTGCGCCCGCCGCGAGGGCGTCAGTGTCGTGTGTGTAGAACCGTCGCAGGCCGCGTGCCTGATGGCGTCGGCGCGCGCCGGACACCCGGTCGCGGTGGAAGGACCGCTGAGTACCAGCATGGCGGGCCTTCGCAATCGCGAAGTGTCGCCGCTGGCGTTCGAGGCGGTGCAACCGATCGTCGACGCATACGTGGCGATCGACGATGCGTGGGCGCACGACGCGATGCGGCGCTTCGCGCGTCCCGCCGGCGGCGATCCCGCAATCGCGGCGGGGGCGTCGGGATCGGCGGCGCTCGGCGGCTTGCTGGCGGTGTGTACGGAGCCCGCGATGGCGCCCGTGCGCGAACGTCTGCGTCTTGGTCCAACCTCGCGCGTGCTCGTCGTTGTCAGCGAGGGCGTCACAGATCCGGAATTACATTCGCAAGTGATGCAACGCTCGGATTCGCGGAACTGACCGCCTCCGCCCGGGGCTGCGGCGAGTCTCGCCGAAGCGCGCTCCGCGCGCGAAGGCGGAAGTTCCGCGCTACACACGCGTCTGCTTTTCAGACTCGCGGAACTGAAGTTCCGCGCTCCACACCCGTCTGCATTTCCGACTCGCGGCGCTGGAAGTTCCGCGCTCCACCACGTCTGCCCTGGCGTCACCCGGGTGTGAAAACCGGGGTCGCGATTACGGAATTGGCGCCGCGCCGCGAACCGCCGCCGCGCGCCGAACTCGCGCCATGCCGGCAACTCTCATTGCAGCGGCTGGTTACAGGCGTTGCGCTTCCCGCCTCGGCTAGGCACCCGGTTTGCTCTCCACCTCCATGGTCCCGACGCCCGGGGTTCTGAAGGAGGACATCCATCATGCAGTGGAAAAAGATGCGTCTCACCGGAGTCACTCGCGCCGCCCTCGCCGGCGTCGTCCTCGTCGGCCTGGTGGTGGCGGCGGCGATGATGATCGCGCAGCGCGGACCCGCCGTGCTCGCGAAGATGCAAACCGCGGCCTTGCCCGCGGAGGCCGCCCTGGTGCCCGAAGCGAACCCGGTGTCGGTGCCGGACGCAAAGGCGGCCGGGCGAATCAAGAAGACGACGCCGGCACGCGCCGCGGGGACAACGCCGGGTTCGAAGCCGGTGCTGGTCATGGCGTCAGCCACGACCCCCGCCGCCGTGGCGCCCGCAAACGCGGCGGCCGCCGAGGCGCTGGAGGTCATCACGATCACCGGCTGTCTTCAGCATGACGAGGGCGAGTTCCGGTTGACCGATGCGATCGGCGTCAACGCGCCGAAAGCGCGGAGCTGGAAGTCGGGCTTCCTGAAGAAGCGCGCCACGTCATTGGAGATCGTCGACTCGTCGAACCGGCTCCGGTTGCCGACCCATGTGGGTCAAAAGGTCAGCGTGACCGGCATCCTGCTGGATCGCGAAGTGCGGGCACGCTCGGTGCAGCGCCTCGGCGTCTGCAGCTAATAACAGTTTCCAGTTAACAGTTTCCAGTTTCCAGTTGACAAGAAAAACCCTTGTTAACTGGCAACTGGCAACTGGCAACTGTTAGCGGGGCCACTATGATGGGGACGCCTTGGGGCGCCGCTTCAGAACTGGCCTCGCCGTTGTTGTCTTCTTCGCCACCCTCACCGTCCTGATGACGTGGCCGCAGGCCCGTCATCTGCCCACCTACGTCCCCGACACGGACGACCCGCTTCTCAGCATCTGGCGCATCTCCTGGATCGCGCACGCGTTAGGGCGGTTGCCCGCTACGAGGAGCCATTGGGCCCTGACGTCGTTTTCAGCCTGTCGAGGTAGTCCCAGCGACGGCTTGGATCCGTCCCACGTCCGAACACTTCACCCGCCCCCGGAGGGAACCTTCGGCCTCTAACTGTCGTTATTCCAATGAGTTGGCTACTCCCTTGTGGCTGGCACAACCCTTGAGTAAGGTAGTGGCGAATCAATGCCATCGTTTTTGGTAGTAATCACCGTCTAACTAGGGCAATCCAACACATGGACATTCAGCGTCCCGCATCCGTCGCTAAGCAGAAGAAGCTCCGCCGCATTGGTTTTGCCGTGGCGGCCGTCCTCGCCGTCGGGGCCGTGTCGGTGGTTTTGGCCCGCCTGAAACCGGCGGCCCCGACCGTCGAACGCGCCACCGTCTGGGTCGATTCGGTCAAGCGCGGCCCGATGCTGCGCCAGGTCCGCGGCCTCGGCACGCTGGTGCCGGTGGACGAGGCGCGCCGATGGGTGCCCGCCTCCACGCAGGGCCGCGTCGAAAAAATTATCCTGCGTCCTGGCGTGCAGGTCACGCCCGACACCGTGGTGCTCGAGCTGAGCGATCCGCAGGTGCAGCAGGCGCTCAACGATGCCGATCAGCAACTGCGTGCGAGTGAAGCTGACTTCAACAGCATGAAAGCGCGGCTCGACGCCGAAGCGCTGAATCAGCGCGCGCAAGCCGCCATCGTCCGGGCCGACTATCAGAATGCCCAGACCGAACGCGAGATGAACGAAGGCCTTGCCAAGGACGGCCTGGTGTCAAACCTCGTCTTGAGACAATCGGTGGTCCGAGCCGAATCGCTGAAGACGCGCGACGGCATTGAAACGGATCGACTGAAGGTTTCTGAGCAGAGCACGCGCGCACAGTTGCAATCAGCGCAGGCGCTGGTCGATCAGCGCCGCTCGAACCTTGCCCTGCGTCGCCAGCAGGTCGATCAACTGCGCGTTCGCGCCGGCATGTTCGGCGTGCTCGAGCAGGTGCCGGTCGAAGTTGGCCAGCAGGTCGCGCCGGGCACGAACCTGGTGCGCGTCGCCGATCCGACCCGCCTGAAAGCCGAGTTGCGCATCGCGGAAACGCAGGCGCGCGACTTGACGATCGGCCAGATCGCCTCGGTCGACACCCGCAGCGGCATCATCCCGGGTAAAGTCATTCGCATCGATCCGTCGGCCGTGAACGGCACGGTCACGGTGGACGTCGCCCTCGAGGGTGCGTTGCCGCGCGGCGCCCGGCCCGACCTGAGCGTGGACGGCACGATTGAACTCGAGCGCCTGGATAACGTCCTGTCCGTTGGGCGTCCGGCGTTTGGCCAGGAACAAAGCACGGTCGGGCTCTTCAAGCTCGACAAGGTCACCGGCGAAGCGAGCCGGATTCAAGTGCAGCTTGGACGCAGCTCGGTGAACACCATCGAGATTCTCGGCGGCCTGGCGGAAGGCGACGAAGTCGTGCTGTCCGACATGTCGGCGTGGGATCAATTTGATCGCATACGTTTGCGTTAACTACCCAAGGAGCCCCAGATGAACGCTTCCGCGCAGCCCCTGATTCGCCTCAACGGCATCAAGAAGGTGTT
>JANOZI010001186.1:0-1777 GCA_031429375.1 Acidobacteriota bacterium
ATCGGCGCGGCGATACCTACTCTCGCGCGCTGCAGGCGGCGCGCGTGCGGGCGTCGTATCAGCGGGCCTACTTCGCGCCGGCGCTCTTCAATATGATCCCGGTCCAGACCGATCAGATCGCCAGCATGGCGGTCGACGCCCACTGGCGTCTCTATTACAACGACGCCTGGCTCGCGTCGCACACCGTGGAAGAGAATGCTGCGGTATTGATCCACGAGGTCAGCCACCTGTTGCGCGATCACGCAGCGCGCCAGCAGGCGGCCGCAGTGAGGGACGAGAATCTCTGGAACACCGCCGCGGATTGTGAAATCAACGACGACCTCATCGCCGAGGGATTGCCGCTGCCGCACGATCCGCCCCACCCCGCGCAGTTTGGCTTGAAGACCGGCGAGAACGCCGAGACCTATTACCGCCAGTTGCTGAAGCCGGTGCAAGCGGGCGAGGCGGGCGAACGCGTTGAAGGCGCGCCTGCCCTGGCCCACCACTGCGACTGCGGCTCCGGCGCCCATGGCCAACGGCGGCCGTGGGAGCTGCCGGCAGACGGGAGCGGCGCCGGTGATGTGCCGGGCGTGGATCCGGTGAAGGCCGAGCTCGTGCGGCGCGACGTCGCGCATTCCATTTTGGATCGCTCGGGCGACGCGGGCGATGTGCCGCTCGGGTGGCGGCGATGGGCGACGACCGTGCTGGCGCCGAAGGTGGACTACATGGCCACCATCCGGCACGTCGTGCGCAAGGCGCTGCGTGATTGCACGCTCGGCCGGTACGATCGCACCTACCGGCGGCCGCATCGCCGTCAGGCCTGCTACGGCGACTTCATCATGTCGTCGTTTCATCAACCGCGTCCCAGGCCAGGGTTTCTGATCGACACCTCGAGCTCGATGCACGATACCCAGCTCGCACGAGCGGTCGCCGAGCTCGGCGGCCTCACTCGCCAGCTCGGTTACGCGACCGAGGTCGTGGTCGCGTGTTGCGATGTCGTCGTCCACGATGTCAGAAAGGTCTTCACCGCAGCGCAGGTGGAGCTGTACGGTGGTGGCGGCACGGACATTGGCGCAGGCCTCCGCTGGTTTGTCGAGCGCCAGGGCCCCGCCATCGATCTGCTGGTGGTCGTCAGCGATTGCCAGACGCCGTGGCCAGACGATGCGCCACCGTTTCCCGTGATCACGATCCGCGTTGGTGCCGGCGCGCCGCCACGATGGGGAGATCGCGGGGCGAACAAGGTGATCACCATCGACGAGCCGGCGATCGACACCGCACCGGTGCGACGGAGAAAGATCTAAACGATGGCGCGGGCCGCCCGGCACGAGTTGAGTCCGTTCAAGCGCCGGCCGCTGACAATTCCGCCGAACTCGCTTCACTCCTGGATCCGCCTGGCCGTGTGGGAGATCTGGATGGGTGGGCTGCTGTGCGTGATCCTCGGCTTCGGTATCGGCTTCATCATCACGTCGCCCGCGAAGATCGTCGTCTTTACCGACCTCGCGAACTGCTATGCGCCGCCACCGGTGCCGATGCCCTGCGAACACGTCACGTATCGGGGCGGCCTGCTGAACGCCGCGTTCACCGCGCTGTGCGGGTTCATGCTGATGGTCGTCGCCGTCTGGTTGATGTGGGAATTGTGGAACGCGGCCGAGCCCAGGCCGATCACCGATGACTTCCTGAAGCTGCTGAACGACTCGTTCGGCCGAAGCTGGCGCAACCCGTTCACCTGGCCCTGGGCGCGCGTGTTGTGGGCGTACGGCTTCGCCGCGGTTGGCGGCATCCTCGCGGCCGGCGTCGG
>JANOZI010001187.1:0-1944 GCA_031429375.1 Acidobacteriota bacterium
GCAGCTTGCCCTCGTCGACCGCCAGGTTGTAGACGAAGTAGACGACGGAGAGCACGTCATCCTGGGTAAAGGTCGAGTCAGCGTCGGGGAAGACCTCGGTCGACCCGAACGCATACGGCCGATCCTCCTGTGTTGACGACGACACCCGCGTGGCGAGCGCGTCAACCCGAGACGCTAGAACGATGCTGCTCATCGCCGGCTCGCTGCCCGCGAGGTTCGGAACGATCAGCGTCTGCCGCAGCACGGCCGCCTTTGGACCGCCGCCCGTGGCGGCGCCGGGCCGTTCCCGGACGGCCACGTAGAGGTCGTAGTCGCCCGGAACAACCACCAGCGCCCGCCGCAGGATGCGCGAGGTCGCCTTCCCCGGTACTCGCGCGACGAAGTACGCTTCGAACGGGGGCTTGACAGCACTGAGTTCGCTGGCCATCAGACCCAGGCGCGCCGAGGCCTCGCCGGCCGTCGGATTGCCGCGCGAGAACTGGCTCTCCGGCGCGCTCACCGGAGTTCCCAGCACACTACCGCTGACCTGCCGGTCGCGCGGCGGGCTTTTCGTACCGCGTGGCACGACGCGGACGTACATCGCGACCGCCTCGAATCCCACGTCCACCTCGTCCAGGGTGAGCGTGAACGGGACGTAGACGCGGCCATTCGCGGCGCGCATGAAATGACCGCTCCACCTGACATAGGCATCGCCCCCGGGAGGCTTCCCCCCGACGACGCCGTCGACCAGACTCCTGAGCTCGGCAGCCTCCGTCCGCGGCACAGGGCTGGTACCGCCGCCGGCGCGCTGGCCGGATTCGCCGGGCCGTGCGACGACGCAGAGCATGCCCGCCGCCACCACCGTCAGGCATATCGTACGCATCGTCTGCTCCCTCCGTCTCTCGCTCTCGCCACATCGTCGGATCCAGCAAGCGCGGCGAGCCAGGCACGTCGCCGCCTGTCACGAGACAGTCGCACGGCATCGCGCAGTATGCGCTCGGCGAGAACGCGGTGCAAGACTCCAGTAGCGGCTCTTGCGCGGCTCCGATGACGGCTCTATTCGAAGTGCGCGTTCTTCAACTGCGCCGCCGGGCCGACCGCCGCCATCGCCGTGGTCCTGCTGGCATCGACTGCCCCGGTTTCACGCAGCAGCCGCCGGTGGCCCAGACAAAAAAACGGGGCGGCCTGTGTTGAGCCGCCCCGTTCCGACATGTGCTTACCGTTCGAAGTGGCGCCGCTGCGCCATCTGCGTCATCTGCGGCCCTAGAACGTATACCGGAAGCTCAACTGCCAGATCCGCATGAATCCGGCCTGTTGGGTGATTAGGCCGAAGCTCGTCGAGTCGATGGCGTTCGAGTCAATGCCTCGGAACTTCGGCGTGTTCGTGAGGTTGAGGAGCTCGAAGCGGACCTGCCCGGCGTGCGAGCCGAAGAACGAGGTGTCCTTGGCGATCACGAGGTCGAGGTTCTTCCGGAACTGATAGCGCGCGTCGCCGATGGCCCGCGGGGCGTTGCCGTATTGCCCCACGCCCGGATTCGCGAAGGCCGCACTATTGAAGAATCGCGCGGCGGGGTGGTCGGCCGACGCGACGCGGTCGTTGTCGCTGCCGTCGGTATTCGGATCGCCGGCCAGGTTGGGCCGCTGCCGGCCGCCCAGGAGCCCGAGGTTCGCATCGGACGTGCCGCCATTGAGCACCGCGTTGAGCGGGGATCCGCTCACGAGCTCAACGACTGCCGATAGGTTCCACCCGCTCAGGAGGACGTTGCCCCCAGACCGACCGAACTTGACGATGGGCGCCAGAATGATCCGGTGCGGCGAGTCGAAATGGCTGATGCCGTACTCCGCATCCAGGTCGTAGTTATTCTGCGGAGTGGCAGTCCGGGTCTGGTAGGTGCTGCTCTCCCCGAACTGGTTGTCCTCCATCCGGCTCAAGGTGTAGCTGAAGCGGCCGCCCCACCATCCCGT
>JANOZI010001188.1:0-4271 GCA_031429375.1 Acidobacteriota bacterium
TGACGAGGCGCTTCGGTTCGCCGCTCTGCTCGATCGCATCGATGTCGGCCGGCGACATGCCGAGGACGCCCAGGCGGGTGCGACCGCCGGCCACCACCACGCTCGTGATCCCCGAGGCCAATGTCGACCGTCGCACCGCGAGGTACTCGGTCTGCGATGAGAACAGTTCCTGCGAGAAGATGCGGGCGAGCGGCTGGCCCGCGCGAACCATTTCGCCCGTGGTGTTGACCTCGAGTTGTTCGACCCAGCCCGACACCCGGGTGTGCACGTGGGAGATCCGCGATTCGTCCGGCACGACGGTGGCGACGGCGCGGATCGCTTGCGTGAGCGATTCGCGCGTGACGACCTCGAGGCGGATATCGAGCTCTTGAATCGTCGCGGCGGTGACGTCGATCGGCACGCGGGCGTGAGTCGATCCGGAGTCCGTCGCGCCGGCGGCGGTCGGCGTGTCCATCGCGACGGCCGGCGGTTCGCCAGGCGCGAATGGCCAGGCCTCCCGGGAGTGCTGGGCCCACAGGGTGGCGGTGAACACGGCCGCAGTGACCACGACAGCAGCAAGGGGCGCGGCGAACCGGTGAACTCTGGTGAAGGGTGTCATTGGATGATTGCCTCGTACGATCCGAGGGCGCGCCCGAGACGCGCCCACGCAAGACCCAGTTCAGTGTCGGCGGCAATCAGGTCGGACTGGACCAGCCAGAGCGCCTGTATGGCTTCGATGATGCTGACGAGCGGCAATTGCCCCGACGCGTAGCCGGCGACGGCCGGGTCGATCACCATGCGCGCGCGTGGCAGCACATCGGTCATGAGCGCCGCCTGCCGATCGCGGGCGGCCTGGAGCTGGTTGACGGCAACGGCCGCGTCGCCTTCGATCATTCGCGTCATCGCCTGGAGATCCGCTTCGGACATGGCGCGCATCGCCTGTGCTTCGGCCACACCGGCGCGCAGCTTCCCGCGCCAGATCGGCAGGCTGACGCCGACCATCGCCATCCAGCCGCGGCCCTCAGCCATGGTGTAGGCGGGCCCCGTGCGGATGGTCGCCATCGGGCGGTACATGTCGCGCATCACGAGCACCTCGGCATCGGCGCGCGCAATCTCCGCACGGCCGGCAGCAAGTTCGGGCCGCGAGGTCAGGGCTGACTTGATCGCGTTCCAGTCAGGAACCGGCTGTGTGAACCCGAGCGCCACGAGTGCCGGCACGGGCAAGTCGGCGTCCAGCGCGAGGCTGGTGTTGAGCATCGCCTCGGCGCCACGCACGCCGGCCACGAGCGCCTTCGCAAAGGCTTCGAGCCGCGCCACTTCGACTTCGGCGCGCAGCACGTCGGCCTGGGGAGCCGTCCCGCCCGCGTATCGCGCATTCGCGGCGGTCACGACATCCCGCGCGAACCCGATCTGTTCGCCGACCAGCACCGCGGTGCGGCGGCGTTCCTGCAACATCAGGAACGCATTGGCCGCTTGCACACCCACGTCCAGCGTCGTCCGGTTCGCGTCGGCGCGAAGCCGATCGAGATCCGCCAGGGCCGAGGTCCGACGATGGCCGCGAAGCCCCGACAGCGGGATGCGTTGCTCGACCGTGACGCTCACATCCGCGCCGTCCAGCATGAACGGGAGATGGTCGAGCGAGGGCGAGATCATCGGGTCCTCGAGCGCCGACACGATCGCGGGACGCGCTTCGCCGGCGCGGGTGCGCGCGCGCGCCGCTTGCACCTCGTCCCTCCGATCGCCCGCCACGCGAATGACGTCGGCGAGGCTGAGCGGTGACGGGAGGATAAGCGTCGCCTGCGCTGTGACGTCGATCGGCCAGGCCAGGCCACAGACGGCGACGAGAAGTAGCGATGACGACCCTCGAAACATGGCTGCTCTCTTTACTGAGGGAGCAAGACCGCGGCCAAACGAAATTCGCCGGAGAAACGAGGTCGCCGACGGCATGTGGGCCGTTTCCAGGCGGCTGATCGATGACTAGTGCGGGATATCTCGACCGGGTGCCGAAAATCTCGCGGAGAACAATCCTGCGCAGGCCTACAACTATGGGTCCGGTGACCGCCGCCGTCTGTCTTGTTGTGCACACTCTCACGGAGCGGCAGGGGTCGCCGCCATGGCAGCCGGTCGTTGTGTGCCATTCAGCACAGCCAGGCGACCAGTGGCGCGATACCGTCAATCTCTTGTCCAACCCCGCCGCGGTCCTGGCGATCAATGGCGGCTCGTCGAGCATCAAGTTCGCGGTGTATCGGACAGCCAAACTGCTGAAGCCATCGTTATCCGGGAAGCTCGAACGTGCCGGCCTGGGCGGTACGACTTTATCGTGGCGAACGCCGGAGCACGGGCAGGAGAACAGCCAGCCGGCGGTGCCGGACGAAGAACCGGCGGCGAAGTTCCTGATCGACTGGCTCGAAGCCCGGCAGGAGTTCGCGGCCGTGAGGGCGGTGGGACACCGCGTCGTTCATGGCATGGCGCGTACCGAGCCGGCTCGGATTACGCCTGACGTTCTTGACGAACTGCGTCGCGCCACGCCGTATGCGCCGGATCATCTGCCACGCGAAATCGAACTGATCGAGATGTTTCGCGCGCGTCATCCACACCTGCCGCAGGTCGCCTGCTTCGACACCGCGTTTCATCGCACCATGCCTGCTGTCGCCAAGCTGTTGCCTCTTCCGCGGCGCTATCACGCGAAGGGCGTACAGCGGTACGGCTTTCATGGTCTGTCATACGCCTATTTGCTCGAAGAGCTCGTACGCGTGGCGGGGCCTGACGCCGCCGAGGGGCGCGTGATTCTCGCTCATCTGGGAAACGGGGCCAGCCTGGCAGCGGTGCGGGGAGGCACGAGCCTCGACACCAGTATGGGTTTCACGCCCGCGGCCGGGTTGGTGATGGGCACGCGGACGGGGGACCTGGACCCTGGTGTGGTGGCGTTTCTGGCGCACATCGAACAGATGACCGCGCTGCAGTTCGATGACCTTGTCAACCGCGAGTCAGGACTGCTCGGCGTGTCCGAGACCAGCTCCGACATGCGGGACCTGCTCGCGCGTGAAGGCGAGGACGTGCGCGCGGCCGAAGCCGTGGCGCTGTTCTGCTATCAGGCAAAGAAGTGGGTCGGCGCATTCGCCGCCGCCCTCGGCGGGTTGGACACGGTGGTGTTCTCCGCAGGGATCGGAGAGCGCAGCGCCGCGATTCGCGCACGGATCTGTGAGGGTCTGGGCTTCCTTGGCATCGTACTGGACGACGAACGCAACACGGACCACGCCGCGGTGATCTCCACAGATGTCAGCCGGGTTACGGTGCGCGTCATTCCTACGGATGAAGAACTGATGATTGCCCGCTCGGTGTCCCGGCTGCTCCGCCTTGGGGAAGGCATCAGGGAAACTGAAGCATGAAAGCACCATCCTCGTCGCTCTCGAAAGCAGTACTCGCTAAGATCGACGCCTATTGGCGAGCCGCAAACTACCTCTCGGTCGGACAGATCTACCTCTATGACAATCCGCTGCTGAAGCAGCCGCTCACGCTGGCGCACATCAAACCGCGGCTGCTGGGTCATTGGGGCACGACGCCTGGGTTGAACTTCATCTACGCGCATCTCAATCGCGCGATCAAGGAGCACGACCTTAGCGCCATCTACATCTCCGGCCCTGGCCACGGCGGTCCCGGGATGGTGGCCAACGCGTACCTCGAGCAGACCTACAGCGAGGTCTATCCTCACATTTCGCAGGACGAAGCGGGACTGAAGCGGCTCTTCACGCAGTTCTCATTCCCCGGCGGCATTCCGAGCCACGTCGCGCCAGAGACGCCCGGCTCGATTCACGAGGGAGGCGAACTCGGCTACTCGCTGTCACACGCTTTTGGCGCGGCGTTCGACAATCCGGATCTGCTCGTCGCGTGCGTCGTCGGCGACGGCGAAGCGGAGACGGCCGCGCTTGCCACCAGCTGGCACTCGAACAAATTCCTCAATCCCGTTCACGATGGCGCCGTGCTGCCGATCCTGCACTTGAACGGCTACAAGATTGCGGGCCCGCCGGTGTTGGCCCGCATTCCGCGCGACGAGTTGGAGGCGCTGTTTCGAGGCTACGGTTACGTGCCGTATGTCGTCGAAGGCGACGAGCCAATGGACATGCACGAACGGATGGCCGCGACGCTCGATACCGTGGTCGCCGAGATTCGCGGCATCCAGCGGGACGCCCGCGCGAACGGGTTCACGGTGCGTCCGCGTTGGCCGCTGATCATCCTGCGCTCGCCAAAGGGGTGGACCGGCCCGAGGGTGGTTGATGGGAAGCAGACGGAGG
>JANOZI010001189.1:0-2969 GCA_031429375.1 Acidobacteriota bacterium
GCTCGAACCGTATCGTCAGCACCTGACGATCGTGTCGAGCGACGACAGCGCGCTGTCGGGCACGATCGTGAAGTTCGAGCCGGTCTCCGCCGGCGCGAACAGGTTCTTGGTCGCGCCCCACTTGTTGCAGCCGGCGAGACCATGGACCTCCTCGATGCAAATCAGGCGCGTGCGATCGGCCGCCACTGCGGCCTTCGCGCCGATGCCCTTGGCCGCCACCATCGCGTCGAGGAACGGCAGCGCCACCGCGGCGCCCATGGCGCCCCGAATGAACGTGCGACGGGGCATGTGCTTGCCAGTGATGAAATGCATCAGAGTCTCCTATTTGCTCGCGACCTTCGTGGTATCGGTTGTCGTGGCTTCCGGCTGTACTCGTCGCATCCGGAACGCGTCGCTCTTGACCACGCCCAGGATGAACGACGACATCTTGTAGTTGTTGGCTTCAGCCGCTTTCGCAATCGCGCGGACCGTCGGCTGATCGAAGTACTCGACGCGGCGTCCGAGCGCGAACGCCATCAGGTTTTCGGTAAAGGTGCGAACCAGCGGCGCCGGCCGCTTCAACAGGGCGTCGCTCAACTGCCCCAGCGAGGTGACCTTTGTGCCGTCGTACAGATCGCCGTTGGTGTCGAGCGGCATGCCGTTTTCGCGGGTCCGCCAGCGCGCGGTCACGTCGAAGTTGTCGAGCGCGAGGCCGATCGGATCCATGAACCGGTGACACGAATTGCAGGTCGGATTCTTACGATGCACTTCCATGCGCTCGCGGGTCGTCAGCAAACGCCCGTCCTTCGAGCCGACCGAGGCCTCGAGATCGGGGACGTCGGGCGGCGGCGGGGGCGGCGGCGCGCCCAGCAGCACTTCCATCACCCACTTGCCACGCAGCACCGGAGAGGTGCGATTGGCCAGCGAGCTCTGCACCAGCATCGTCCCGTGGCCGAGAATGCCGCGGCGGGTCGCGTCCGGATAAGTGACGCGGCGGAACTCGGGGCCGTGCACGCCGGCAATGCCGTAATGCTTCGCGAGGCGCTCGTTCACGAACGTGTAGTCGGCGCGATACAGATCGAGCAGGCTGCGATCCTCCTGCACGAGACTGTCGAAGAACATCTTGGTCTCGGTGCGCATCGCCTCGGCGATGTTCTCGTCGAAGTTCGGATAGAAATTCGGATCCGGACGGACCTTCTCGACGTCCTGCAGGCGCAGCCACTGCGCGGCAAAGCGCTCGGCGATCGCCGAGGATTTCGAGTCGGCCAGCATGCGCCGCGCCTGTTTCTCGAGACCCGCGGCGGTCGACAGTTCCTTGCGGCCCGCGGCGGCAATCAGTTCCTGGTCGGGCGGCTCGCCCCAGAGGAAGAATGACAGGCGTGAGGCCAGGTCGATGTCGGCGACGCGATACGTGCCGCCGGACCTTGCGTCGGTCGGCGCCTTCTCGAGCCGGAAGATGAAATACGGGCTCGCGAGAATCGCTTCGAGCGAGGCGCGCACGCCGGCTTCGAACCCGTGCCTGGCGGCCTCGCCGTCGAAGAATGGCATCAGGCGATCGATCTCGGCGGCGGTCAGCGGGCGCCGATAGGCTTCGCCGCCAATCCGCGTGATGATTTGCCGCGCGCAGGCGCGCTCATCGGCGGACGAGGACGTCGGGCGGCAGCTGAAGATCTTCTTCCGGCTGGGGGTCATCGAGATGCCGGTCGTCTTGGACGGCCCGCGAATCACGACATCGCGCAGCTGCGGCAACGTGGTGATGCCGCCGCCGCCAGAGCCGCCGCCCGCGTTCGACCACTCGTGCGGCTTGATCAAATCTTCGTACGGACCATCGGCGCGGCGAACGAACGCCGCCGCCACCTTGTGCTGGCCGGCCTTGACCAGGATTGGATCGGTGAAGAGCGGGGTGGCGCCGCTGCCATCGGCGGCGATTTGCGGACCGTTCTCGAATGCGAGCAACGCGACGCGCTGGCCGTCCACCGAGATGTCGACGTCTTCGAATCGCGCGTTGTCGCCGTTGGTGAACGTCACGGCGAGCACGTACTCGCCGTCGGCCGGAAAGACATGATCGACCACCATGCCGCCCCGCGTGCCGTACGGCGCGCCTTCGACGTGGTCCCACGGATGCTGCGAGAGGTAGGTCTGGTTGGTGTAGGTCTTGTCGATCGACGGCGCGTTCTTGTCGCCGACCGCCATGCGGCTGATATCGCCGGCCGCGTTCAAGTACGCATCGAGCAACGTCGGCGACAACGATTGCTCGTCGGCAATGTTGTCGAAGTTCGCGCTCATCGTGTCCTGCGGCAGCCAGCTCGCGGCATTGATGTCGATCTCGAGCAGGTCCTTGATGGCGTTCGCGTATTCGGCGCGGTTCAACCGCGGGAACGTGCGGCTGCCGGGGTTCGGGTTGGCCTTCGCAAACGCGTCGACCGTGTGTTCGAGCGCGTGGATGAACGCCTGATACACCGCCGGCTCCGGCCGCGGCATGCCCGGCGGCGGCATCATGCCCGCCTGCAGCTTGCGGATCATCCGCTCGGCGATGTCGGCGTCCGGGCCGGCCTTCGCGATGTCGAACGACGCGAGCGACAGGTTGCCGGCCTTGGCGCGATCGCTGTGACAGCCGGCGCAGTAACGCTTCACGAGCGCGTTCTGTTCATCCACCCTCGCGCGTGGCGTGACAGATTCGCTCCTGTGCGGATGCGAAACGGCGGGCGTCTGTTTCGGCGCAGCAGCCGCCGCACCCGTCACTGCGACGGATTTCGGTGCGGGTTGTTGTCCGGCTATGACCGCGACGAGCCCAAGGCACACAACAGCCGTGCCCAGGGAAATGGAACCGACGCTTTTCATTCCACAATCCCACGAAAACAGGAGCTCCCCGCCCCGGGGCTACCTCGGGCTCCTAGTCAATCTGGTTGGACTATACACCTAATCTCTTGCCTGTATGGATGGGGCAAGAACATATGACTTTTGGTGACATTCATAGACATTTGCGCCTG
>JANOZI010001190.1:0-3251 GCA_031429375.1 Acidobacteriota bacterium
CGCGTCAGCACATCATCGGCGCCTAATTTCAAACTAAGGAGCCGCGATGAGCTTGCGCACCTCTCGCCTTGCGATCGGTCTTGTCCTTTGTACGATCATATCCATCGGCGGCCTGATCCTGGCCGATCCCGCCAGTCCCGTGACCGTAGCCATCGCCGACAGCCCCGATCCGGTCGCGTCCGGCGCGGAGATCCTGTATACGACGACGATCGTGAACACCGGCGGCTCGAAGCTGACCAACGTCGTCTTCTCCGACCAGGTCAACGGCATCGCCGGCATCGGCGTGCCGCCGCAGCTCCAACTCTCCAGCACGCGCGGCAGTTGCAACCAGAGCGGCAACCTGGTGACCTGTAATGCAGGAACGATTGAAGGTAACGGCTCGTGGCTGGTGACCATTCGCGGCGTCGTCACCGCGGCCAGCGGTACGGTGATCAACAACACCGTCACCGTGAGCGGTACCCGCTCGGCGCAGAACTTCACCACCACGTCGACCGCGACCACGCTGGTGAGCGGCGGCGGGGGCGGGCTGCTCGCCGAACTGACAATTGGCAAGGCCGGCCCGACCAGCGTCGTCGTGAGCTCGCCGATGACCTACACGCTGACGATCAACAACACCGGCACCGCAAACGCGACCGGAGTGAAGGTCGTGGATACGGTGCCCTCGGGCGTCACCGGCATCACGGCGACCGGCACCAGCCTGTTCGTCTGCGGCGTCGCCGGCCAGACCGTCACCTGCAACGGCGGCGCCGTGAACCAGGGCGCCAACGCCACCGTGACGATTAACGCCACGTCTCCAGCGGCGACGGGCACGATCACCAACACGGCGGTGGTCGATCCGGACAACACGATTGCTGAAGGCAACGACCTGAATAACACCTCGGCATTGGTGAACACTCAGGTTACCGCCTCGCAAACCGTGCCGCAGTTGACCATCGACAAGACCGACGGCGTCCCCGCCGTCGCGGGCAACCCCGCGTGGGCGGCAGGCGCGGGACCAGATCCGGTCGTGCCCGGCGCGACGCTGACCTACAAGATTCACGTGGTGAACACCGCCTCGACCCGCGCGGACGATGTCCGCGTGGTGGACGGCACGCAGGGCCTGGTCGCCGCCAGCGTGACGGCGACCCAGGTCATCACCAACGGCGCGGTGGGCACGTTTGGCGGCTGCACGGTGGCCGCGCCGCAGACCACCTGCTCGGTCAAGTGGCTGAACGCCGGCGGCACGCTGGACGTCACCATCACCGGCCAGGTCATCACCTCGGCCGGCTCGACGATCTTCAACACCGCCACGGTGACGGGCAACATCCTGAACAAGGGTGTCACCGCCACCGATTCTGAAATCACCACCGTGAGGCCGGCCGTCGACCTGACGATCACGAAGGCCGATCAACCTGATCCGGTGTGCGCCGCGTCGTGGCCGGGTCCGGGTTATCCGGCCGGGGTTGATTACCCGGCCGGCGCGGTGTGCCAGGGCGGCCTGACCTACACGTTCGTGATTGGCAACAGCGGCGTCGATCCGGCGGGCGCCACCAACGTCGTGGTCCGCGATCCGCTGCCGCCCGGAGCGATCTTCGACCACGCCGTCAACGTCGACGGCGGCGGGTTTGTGTGCAGCTACGACGTGCCGGCCAACGTCGTGACCTGCAGCGGCGGCACGGTGCCGCCGCAATCGACGCGCACGTTGAAGTTCATCCTCGTCGCCCCGGCCGCGGTCGGTTCGATCAGCAACACCGTGACGGTGGATCCGAACAACGCGATCTTCGAAGCCGACGAAACCAACAACACCTTCACCCAGGCGACCCAGGTGTCGACCGGCATCGACCTGACGGTGGCGAAGCACAGCAATCACGAAGCCGACTTCGTGGCCACGCGCGGCACGCTGACCTACACGATCAAGGTGCCGAACCTCGGCACGCAGGATGCCACGAACATCCTCGTCCGCGACACGCTGCCGGCAGACACGACTTTCCGCGACGCGGTGGCCGATCCCGCCCACGGCTTCTCCTGTTCGCAGGCCGGTGGCCTCGTGACGTGCTCTGGCGGACACGTCCAGGGCACCAGGAGCATGAACTATCCGAACCTGGCCGGCACCGCCATCGATGCGGCGACGATCACGATTCGGATCTTTGCCACTGCCTACGAGCAGGCGGCGATGCATAACGAAGTGCGGGTCGATCCGCTCAATGCGATTGCCGAGGCGAACGAGCTGAACAACCTGGCGACCCAAGACACCAAGGTCCAGCGCGGCGGAGCCACGAACGATGCGTTCAACGAGCTGACCATCTCGAAGCGTCAACTCAGTCCCGACAAGACCAACACGGCGCGCAACGCGGTCGTGACCTACGAAATCAAGGTCGGGAACAACGGGTCAGACCCCGTGACCGGCGTCAAGGTGCGCGACACGCTACCGGCCGGCATGCGCTACATCGAAGCGACCGGGACCAACAGCTTCTTGTGCCAGCAGGGCGTGATTGGATTCGTTGACTGCGGCGGCGGCCAGATCGCGGCCAACACGCCCACCGCTGCCGGGGCGACCATCACGATCAAAGCGTTTGCGCCCGACACCCCGGGGACGTACATCAACCAGGTCATCGTCGATCCGGACAACACCATTGCGGAAGGTGACGAGTTCAACAACCAGGCGAGCGACTCGACCACGGTGCAAAACGGCGGAACCGGGGCCTTCAATGACCTGACCGTCGCCTTCCAGATGGCGCCGGCCAGCACGGCCGGCACGACACCCGGCGGAGCGGTCACCTACCGGCTCGATGTCTTCAACATCGGCACCAATGCGGCGCTCAACGTGGCGGTGCGCGACATCCTGCCGGCGAGCGTCACCTTCGTGTCCGCGGCGGATGCGGCACCAGGTCCCGGAGCATTCACCTGCAGCGAAGCCGCCGGCGTCGTCGATTGCGTGGGCGCCACCATCCCGGGCACCGTGCCCGGTCCGGCCGGCTCCAGGACGATCGTCATCACCGTCACCGCGCCCAATCACGTCGAGACGCTGACCAACCAGGCCATCGTGGACCCCGACAACGCGATCCCCGAAGGTGACGAGACGAACAACACCGCCACGTTCCTGACAGGCGTGAGCTCCATCATCAACCTGAACATCACCAAGAACGGCCCGCAGGAATCGAGCCAGAGTTCGCCAGGCGAGTACGACATCGTGATGACGAACCAGAAGGTCCCCGGCAGCGATGGCCAGACGGCGTTCCACGTCCGGATGCAGGACCCGTTCCCCGTCGGCC
>JANOZI010001191.1:0-2573 GCA_031429375.1 Acidobacteriota bacterium
GCCCCTGCCGCGCCTCGAATCGTATTGTGTCCCAGCGCGACGAACTTCGCATGCATCACCGGGCACGGGCGCAAACGGCCGACCGAGATCGCCATGCCGCCGCCAAGATCGGCGTCGAGCCGCGGCTGCGGCCGGGTCGGATCGGTGGTGAGCACAATCGGCGGCTGCGGCGCGCTCGGCAACCACAGCTCTTGCGGGCGGCCGCTGAAGCCGCGAATCGCCTCGCCGATGTCGTCGATCGACGGCCGGCTGTGAAAATCCACCGACACCGTGATGGTGTGGCCGTCCAGCACGGCGACGCGATTGGTATGCGCGCTCACGACTGCCGCGTACGGCGCCCGGCCGCCATCGGTGCCCAGAATTTTCAGCGTCTCGCTCTCCATCTTTTCTTCTTCGCCACCGATGAACGGCACGACGTTGCCGAGGATGTCGAGCGACGGCACGCCGGGATAGCCGGCGCCGGACACCGCCTGCATGGTCGCGACCACCACGGCGCGGATGTTGAACTGGCGCAGCGGCGCGAGCGCCATCGCGAGCACGATGGTCGAGCAGTTGGGATTGGTGACGATCGCCCCGCTCCAACCCTTGGACGACCGTTGCTCTCCGAGCAGCTTGAGATGGTCGGGGTTAATCTCTGGAATCAGCAGCGGCACCAGCGGATCCATGCGAAAGTTTCGCGCGTTGCTGATGACGATGTGGCCGGCGGCGGCGAAGGCGCCTTCGATATCGCCGGCGACCGAGGCATCGAGGCCCGAGAACACCACTTTGGGTCCCTTGCCCGGCACGCACGCCTCGACGATCCGCGCCGCCGACGCGCCCGGCATCGGCGTCGACAGCCGCCACGGCGCGACCTCGCGATACAGCTTGCCTTGCGAGCGCTCGCTGGCGGCGAGCCAGGTGACGCGAAACCACGGATGGCGCGCCAGCCGCGACACAAATTGCTGACCGACGACGCCGGTCGCCCCTAAGACCCCAACCTCAATCGCGTCCACGTTGACCTCTATCTTGAAGTTTATCCCGTCAAGAAGTGCCTTCCCGTCAAGAAGTGGCTTCCCGTCACGAGGTGCTTTCCCGTGTGGGGCGCGCGATCCCGGCATACTTTGTTTTATAAAGTGCTTTAACTGAAGCGCGGCCTTGGTGTAGAATCCCGTCATGCCCCGGGCCGTCCGTTCGACCCCGCCCCCAGACTCGATCAGCGGCCATGCCGCCGAGAACCTCCGGTTCATCCGGCAGGCCATGGAACGGGGCGCGACCTTCACCGCGGTGCCGGGTGTCGGCGGCGCCGCCATGGGGGGCACGGCGCTCGTCGCCGCGTGGCTGGGGTCCCGCCAACCCACCGGTAACCGCTGGCTGCTGGTCTGGCTCGGCGCGGCGGCGGTCGCCGCCGTGATCGGCCTGGTCACCATGGCCCGCAAGGCCAAGGGCGCCGGATCGACGCTGACCGGCGCGAACGCGCGGCGCTTTGCCGTCGGCCTGGCGGCGCCGTTCGTCGCGGGCGCGGCCATTACTTACGAGCTGTGGTTAACGCGCAACTTCAGCGTGATGACCTCGGCATGGCTGCTGCTCTACGGTGCCGGCGTGCTCACGGGCGGCATCTTCAGCGTACCCGCCGTGCGCCTGATGGGCGCGGCATTCATGGTGTTCGGCATGCTCGCCATCCTCACCCCGGTGGACTGGGGCAACGTGTGGCTGGCGGCCGGTTTCGGCGGACTGCAGATCGGATTCGGCATTTACATCGCGAGGCATCACGGTGGCTAGATCAAGCTCCGCACGAAAGATCCGGACAGAGGTCCCTCACGCGGGTTCTCCACGCCGGTTCCAAACCAAGGTTCCTCACGAAGGGTCCGCGATTGCCACCAGCCTCGATCGGTTGCTCCACGATCGCATGCGCCTCGGCATCGTCAGCGCCCTGGCGACGAGCGACGAGCTGTCGTTTTCGGATCTGAAGGCGGCGCTCAGCGCCACCGACGGCAACCTGAGCGTGCACGCGCGCAAGCTCGAAGACGCCGGCTACGTGTCGTGCACCAAGAGCT
The DNA here is from genome assembly GCA_031429375.1 of Acidobacteriota bacterium. GTDB lineage: Bacteria > Acidobacteriota > Vicinamibacteria > Vicinamibacterales > UBA2999 > 12-FULL-67-14b. The sequence continues at coordinate 2,034 of JANOZI010001191.1, forward strand.
TTGCCGATCGCACGCCGCGCACTGATTACAAGCTGACGGCGTCAGGCCGCCGCGCACTCGAGAAGTATCTCGATCACATGGACGCGATCATTCGCGCCACTCGCAAAATCTGACCCGTCGCCGCGCGCGAACCGAGAGCGCCATCACGCCTCGAGTTTCGCCAACTCGTCGAAATGTGTGTCGTCGTGCGCGACATCAAGACCGTGTATCTTGGCACACGCAAAGATGACGAGATCCGCGAGCGGAACGGTCACGCCGGATGACCGGCCACGATCGGCGAGTTGAATCGACCGGGTCCAGACCTCGGCCGAGATCTCGTAGTCGGGAAGCAGGGCCTCGTAGCGCCGCAGCGTCTTGCGCTCCGCGTCGTTGGTGACGCCCCGCCACAGCTCGAGTCGCACCGGCGGACACCACGCGGCGTCGCCGCTCTCCAATAGCGCATTCACGCGATCGCGCTTCGCCGGGTCGCCACCCTTGCGCAGCTGGTGCACCCAGAGCGAGCTATCGACGAGGACGGGCATTTAGATCTCGATCGCGCGT
>JANOZI010001192.1:0-5479 GCA_031429375.1 Acidobacteriota bacterium
ACGATCTTCGCCCGCCCGGACCGCGTCACCATCACGTTTTCGGGCTTCAGGTCGCGATGTACGATCCCGGCCTCATGTGCCGCCGCGAGGCCATCCGCAACTTGAGTGGCGATCTCCAGAATTCGACGGGGAGAAAGGGCGGTCTTCCCGATTTCGTGTCGGAGCGTGCTTCCGTCGATCAACTCCGAAACGATATACAGGGTGTCGTTGTCGAATGCCGCGTCGAAGACGGTGACGATATTGGGATGGTTGAGGGCGCTTGCCGCGCGCGCCTCCGCCACGAATCGTTCAGCGCGACCGGGATCACCACCAGGCCGGCGAGGCAGCACCTTCAGGGCGACCTCGCGCTCGAGCCGCGGATCCCAGGCGCGATACACCACCCCGCCACCGCCCTGGCCGATGAACGAAAGGATGCGGTACGGCCCGACCGGCTCTCCCACGCGCGGCGCTGCTGTGCTCACGAGTTCCGGCGCCTCCTGCGGGCGGCAAGCTTCATAGTCCAGCGATCAGACCTTGGCACAACATTACCTAAAGAGAGGCTGGCGGAGTATCAGGACTCGTCGCGGCGTGGCGAGTCCGCGAGGCCCTACGGGCCAGTTCCGGACCGGCAGCTCGAACCGTAACCTGCGCCGGTTGATACTGACGCGATTGACTACTTGATCTCCACGGCAATCCGGTCGGCCGGCCGCGCCGAGTCGTTCGATTCTGCGTGCTTCGCCGCACCGGACATGCGCACCTCGTCTGCCTTCGCATTCGGCTGGTCGTTCACGTAAAAGACCACGCGATTCAGGATGTGTTCGTGGGTTGCGCCGGTCTCGCCGGGCCCGAAGTGGACGCGCAGCACGCGGACAAACTCGTTTTCGAACTCGACCCGGTAGTGCCGCGGATCGACCGTCACCGGATCCAGCGCGGTGACGGGAGCCGGTCCCGCCGGCGGGCCCTTGAGATCGATCTCGAGGAGCCGGATCGGATGATCGCTGATGTTCTCAGCTGTGTACGCGCCGCTCGCCGGACGCCAGCGCACGTCGCCGCGCTTGAAGGTGATGGTGGCCGTGTCGGCGCCTTCCTTCCGCGTCATCACGCCGTCATCCATGTAGATGATCACGCGGTGCGTGGCGTGACCGTTGCCGGCGATCGCCGGCGTGCGCGGCTGCAGCGTGGCGACGAACACGCGTGCCTGGGGCGTGTCGAGGCGCGGCGTGATGGCCGCGGGCGCCGGTGCGTTCTGTGCAGCGAGCAGGACCGACGCAAACAGGATGAGCGAGGCGACCGTGTGAGGCATGCGCATGATGCGCGTTATTGTGCCCGAATTCGCGACCACGCTGGCTGATGATCGCGACCGGTGGCGCCGGTGGCAAGAGGTTCGCCGCCTGCGGTGGGGTCGTCAGCGGTCGCCGCTCGCCTTGGCTTCGAACGACTCACGGTTGGCCTCCCGGATACCCAAAATGCGCCGCAGCGGCCCGAATGGGCAGTTGATCGGCGGCGTAGATGTTGGCAGAACGCTTGCAATAGCCGTGGACAACATCGCTCGCGGCCCAGTCTGGGCAGCGACATCCATCCTTTCCCCCCGACGGGAGGCCTCGGCCTCCCGACACGTCTTTCTCAGATTAGAACTCGATGCGGAAACCGATCTGCCCCTCTCGTCCAGGCAGCACTTGGGTGGCGCGGCCGAACGGCTCGAGCGGCACGTCCTGGCGCCGGCCGACCGCGGCGGGGTTCTGGCGGTTGAACAGGTTGAAAAACTCGAGCAGCACCTGCGCCTTGACGCCGCTCGCGATGCTGAACCGCTTGGCGAAGCGCATGTCGAGGTTCACGAACGGTGGCGTCGTGAAGGCGTTGCGGCCGGCGTTGACGTCGATGGCGTTCACCGATGCATCGCCGTCCGGATCCACCAGCACGCCGCTCGCGGGCGCGCGGCTGAAATGGAAGCCGCTCTGCGCGCGGAAGATGCCGCTCACCTGGATCTGGTAGGGAAGTGCGACCATGCCGTTGGCCTGGAACACGTGATCGATCGCCAGATCGGACGGGCCCTTGTCGCGATCGGGTCCGTTCAGGAATGTGCCGGCCGCCTGCACGAGCGTGCCGTTGGCGCGCGTGAACTCGCCATTCGCGTTCGAGCGGCCGGTGGCCGTCTCGGTGACAGCGGGCACCGTGCCGATGAACGCGTCCGACGGGTGTGAGTTGATCCCGAGCGAATTGTCCGTGGCTTGAGCGTAGGTGTAGCTGGCGCCGACCATGAAGCGGCGGCTGTAGCGCTTGTTAAAGTTGAGGATCAGCGCGTCGTAGACGCCTTCGTAGAACGGTCCAAAGGTGATGATGGGTCCCGTCGTGAACGGCGGCAGGAAGCGCCGCCCGAGCACGCGCGATTCGAAGGCGATGTTCGCGTTCCTGATGCCGAGCAGGTTGCGGATGTCGCGGTGGAAGTAGTCCACCTCGACCGCCATGTCGGTGGTCAGCTCGCGCTGCACGCCGACGTTATAGCCGACCGTGTGCGGCGTGTCGAAGCTGTCGGCAATCGCGGTCGGCCGCAGCTGCGCCGGAATGATGGTGTTGGTCAGATAGCCGGTTGGGCCGAAGACGAAGTACCCCTGCGGCTGTCCGATCGCCGCGCTCGCCTGATCGGCATACTGCTGCGCGTTGAGACCGGTCAGCGTCTGGACGTTGTCGACCGTGACCACTGAGTTCGCCGGAATCGGCGCGCGACCGGGCGCCACCACGTTGTTGAGGCGATCGACGCCGATGAAGGGCGCCGCCGCGCTGACCGGGCACGGCACACGACCCGCCGCGATCTGCGCGTCGGTGAGATTGCCGACCAGGGTGTTGGAGAAGCAGCCGCCCGGCAACCCGCTCAACAGCGCAATGCTGGAGACGAATGACGGCGAACCGTACAGCAGGCGCGGGAACACGAAGTACTGGACGTTGCGCTGATCGGTGCCGCCATACGCCGGCACGTTGCGGGCGAGGCCAAGCCGGAACTGATCGAAATACACGCCAACGTTGGCGCGCACCACGGTCTTCGGCGTCACCGACCACGACAGGCCCACCCGCGGCGCGAAGTTGTCCCTGGCTTCGAACTCTGAGTCGTAGTCCCAGCGCAGCCCGAGATTGACCGTCAAGCTATCGCTCAGCCTCCAGTCGTCCTGCGCGAAGAGCGCCGTGTAGTTGTTCCGGAGATGAATCTCGTCTTCGCGAGCGCTGAGCCCGCCGACGTCGGCAAGTAGATACGGCCCCGCCGTGGCGGCGCCCAAACGCGCGAAGTCGTCGGTCGACGCAAACAACTGGTTCTGCTGCAGGCGCGGATCGGCGCCGTCGACGCTCGTGCGCAGGAAGTTCATGCCGAACTTCAAATCGTGGCTGCTGAAGAGCCTGTTGCCATTGGCGTTGAACTCCGTGTACTCCTGGTCGAGGTGCTGCGGCGTTCGGAGGTTGCCGAACGTGACCGTCGGCAGGTTGCCGAAGATCAGGCAGTTCGTGGTGGTGCACCGTGACGAATCGTAGGGATTGAACAGCGTCGAGCCGGTGAAATCCGTCTGTGACGGACGGGTCTCGCTGTTTTCGCGCCGGAACCCGCCCCGCATCGTCAAGACAAAGGGGTTGGCAGGATTGCCCAGCAGCGCGGTGTCGCCGAAACCGAGCAGCACCCGCGTCGTGTCGGTATCGTTACGCGCGGAAGGCAGGCTCGTGGACGACGAGAGCGGCAGAAAACTGTTGTTGCCGCTGTCGGTGTAGTTCACCTGCTGCGACAACTGATGCTGGCCAAAGCGCTCGTCGAACTTGACGAACGCCCGCGTCTCCGAGAGCTCGGTCGGGACATCGTACGGCGCTTCCTGCTCGCGCAGCAGCTGGTTGACGATCGCGCTGCCGGTATCCGGATACTTGAAATCCAGCTGGCGCTCCTCGCTGATGAGTTCCGCCGACCCGAAGAAGAACACCTTGTCCTTGCTCAGCGGACCGCCGAGCGCCACGCTCGAGTCGTAGCGGCGCAGCGGCAACGGGTCGGTTCTCGTCTCGTCCAGCGAGTTCACACCATCGAGCGCATCGTCCCTGACGAACAGCGAGCCGACGCCGTTGAACAGATTGCTCCCGCTCTTGGTGATGACGTTGACGATGGCGCCCGAGGCCTGGCCGAACTCGGCCTTGTAGCCGCTGGTCAGCACCTGGAACTCGGCGATGGTTTCCTGGTTGAACTGCTGTGCCGGTCCGCCGTTGACGGTGTCCTTGTTCGACTGCCCGTCGATCAGGAAATTGTTGTTGCCGCTCCGCTCGCCGAGCACCGGATTGGACCGGTCGCTGTTCGGATCGACCTGGCGATTGATGGCCACGCCGGGCACGAGCTGCAACAGATCGAGGTAGTTGCGGCCGTTGACGGGCAATTCGGTAATCTCGCGCGGCGTAATCGTCACGCCCGTGGCCGAGGTCGACGGATCGAGCGCCGGCGTGCTCACGGCGATTGTCTCCTGCACGGAGCCGACCTGCATGGTCACGTCCAGGGTGACGATGCGATTGAGCGTCACGTCGATCGTGGCGGCACTGGCGGCGAGGCCGGTGGCGGTCACCGTGACCGTGTAGGTGCCGGCCGGCAATGCCGTGAGGCGGTAGACGCCCCGCGCATCAGTCGTGGCGCGGCGCTCGGCGGCGAGCGTCGTGCCGATCACCGTGACCTCCGCACCCTGGATGACCGCGCCGCTGGCATCGGTCACCGTGCCCTCGAGGGTGGCGGTCGTGGTCTGCGCGGCCGCGACGGCGGCGAGCAGCAAGAGCAGCGCCGGCAGCACGACGGCGCGAGGGACGGCAATCCGTGGCATCACACTCTCTCCTCATTCGGCGGATCAGTCCGCGCAACGCGCCTGTTATGTAACATCGCTTGTTGCACAGTGTCAACACAGTAGCAACAAGCGTTGCACCGGGCGGATTCGCTGTGTTAGCGTGGCCCGACATGCCCCCGCAGGATCCGCGCCAGGCCTCGGCGACGCCGATCGAGGTCCGGTTCGCCCGAACCGAGCTCAGTCGCCATCGCAAGCAGCTGATCAGGGCGATCCTCGACAACCCGAAGGAAGCCTATTTCCTCTCGTCGCGCGAGTTGGCCCGGCGCTACCACGTCGACGCGGCCACCGTCGTCCGGACCATCCAGGCGCTGGGCTACGAGCGCTTCGCGGACTTCGCGGCCGACCTCCGCGAGCATTTCGTGAGGCAGATCACGCCCTACACGGTGCTCAAGGCCGCATCGCGGGAGAGGCGCAGCGTCGGCGGCCACATCGCAAACGGGCTCGACCGCGACAGCGAAAATCTCGGCGTCCTCAAGGCCACGCTCGATGCGAACCGCGTGGTGAAACTGGCCACTGCGATCCACCACTCGCGACGCATCCTGGTGGTCGGCGTCGACCTGGCGGCGTCGCTGGCGTGGTTCCTGGCGTACGGGTTGATGCCGCTCGGGTTCAACGCCGAGGCGCCGGTCGGCAGCGCCGGCAACCTGCAGCAC
>JANOZI010001193.1:0-1607 GCA_031429375.1 Acidobacteriota bacterium
GTCGCCACACCGACCACACGGCGCGTTTTTCGGTCCTGCAGGAAGGCGATGACACGCAACCTGCCGGTGAGCCCCGCGCCGGCGATGTCGACGACGCGGTCGAACTCGGCGGCGCTCGCCCTGGGTGGCATGGTGCCGATAGGACCAAGTACTCGCGCGACGGCGTCGTGACGAAGTCGCCGCCGGGCGTTCTCGCCTCGCGTCACCTCGGTCTCCAGTCCATCTTCAACAACCGCGACGACGACCTCGAGGGTGCCGGTCGCGAGGGTCGCCGGCACATTGTTCACGATGACATTCACGGAGGCCTTCTGCCCGCCCTCGAGGCGCGTTGATGAAGCCGCCAGATTGGCACGCGGCGCGAGCGCGGCCCGGAGCAACGCTTCGCGAACCGCGGCGGCATCGTTGCCGATCGCTTCGACACTGCCGTCCATTACCAACTGAGGCGTGTAGATCTGTCCGGAGCCGAACGCCCGCGCATATTCGCTCTGGCGTTCGCTGAACTGCGGCGACGAGAACGGATCGCGCCACCCAAGGCGATTCCAGTAGACGACGTGTTCGCTGATCGCAATCACCTCGACGCCATCGACAGGCTGATCCTTCAACAACTGGCGCAGCAGATCGTCTGCCGGGGGACAACTCGAGCATCCCTCGGACGTGAAGAGTTCGGCGAGCACTGGAACGCGGGGACCGCTTGCGCGGGCTTCGCGAATGCTCGGATTCATAGCCGCCGTCAGGGCGCCCGCCCCCAACATCAGCGCCACGGCGATGGACGTCAGGATTCGCGTCATTGCTGCCTCTCAAATGTGCGCACGAAATCGTTCTGTGGACCCTGCTCTCGTCGATGGCAGCTCGTGCAGGCGCTGCCCCGATTCGATACCGAGAAGGTGACCGAGCCGGTGGGGCCGTACTCGGCCCACAGCCAGCCGTCGCCCGCCAGCGAATTGCTGCTGTCTTTCATCATGACCGCGTAGAGGGATGGCGCCGCGTTCGCGCTTGGCCGGATCTCCTTCAACACGATCGACCCGTCAGCGAATTTTGCTCCCGGAGCGAGCCGACCATTCCGCAGGACGCTCGCCGCGGTGGCGTTCAGGCTCACGCGGATGATCGGCCGATGCGCCTCTGATCCATTGAGTCTCCCGGTCGTGAACTCGTCGGCGTTCGGGAACACCGTGTAACGTGTCAACGGATCGGTTTGAGAAATCTGCCGGAAGAACGCCGCGTCGTCTCGGACGCCGCTGCTCGTGGATGAGGGCGCCGTCGGCGTTGTCGACGGCGCGCATGAGGGCGCGACGGCGAGGACCGCCGTCGCGACAACCGCCTTCATTACGTACGAGCTCACTTACTGAACCCGCTGAATGGTCACTCGGGCCACTGGTCCGCGCCAGTCCCGCAGGGGCCGGTTCATGTCGCCCACGCCGTGCATCCCGTTGTGCACGGTGACGGCACCCTCGCCACGGCCCGGCCGGCCGCCGCCACCGGGTCCACCGCATTCGGTGAAGGTGGGGCCCGGAATGGACGCGCACCGTTCGTCGTTGATCTCGGTGCCGCTGTCGTAGGCGAGGAGGTCGACCACGAGGGGTTCGAACCCGGTTGGCAGCGTGAGGCCA
>JANOZI010001194.1:0-8973 GCA_031429375.1 Acidobacteriota bacterium
GCAGAAGACCGTGTGCGTCGAGAGCGCGTTTTGCGGCAGCAACGCGGCGATGAGGGTCACCCGGTTGGTGGCGCTTGCGACGTCCCGGTAGGCCAGCCGCACGCGGTCGAAGCTGGTGTGAGGATCGATCAGGGTCGCCGCGACCGCCCGCGGGATGTAAGCGGCCGTTTGATCGACCATCACCTGGAACGGCTGCAGGTGCTTGCCTTCCACGATGGGAAGCGAATCGCGATCCGGTCTTGAGATGAAGTGCGGCCGGTCATCGGTCGCGTTCAGCTCGCGGCCGAACTTCGCGCCCCATCCTTCGGGCGATGACAGGCGCGGCAGCGAAGCGGCGGCTGTGGTGAAGATAGCCAGCGCCTGCGGACTGGTGATTTCAGGCACCGTCAGTTGTTCCGGATCCCAGGATTCAAGCCTCGATCGCGACACCGAGATCCGCTGGCCGCCTTCGCGCGGTTGGCTCGGTAACCGATCCAACACCGCTGCCTCCTGCAAGCCGCATTGAAAGTCGAGCCGCTCGGTCGAACCACCATTGGTCGCCGACATCAGGACGAACCGCACGCTGCGATGAATCGGGAAGATCGCGTGCCGGTTGTCGAATCCAAGCCACGTGTCGACGCCACACCGGTCGAACAACCGCCTCCGCAGCAGCGAGCTGCCGTGATCCGTCGCGATCCCGGAAGGGAGGATCAGCCCCCAGCGTCCGCCGGGCCTCGCCAGTTGCCAGGCGCGCTCGAGAAACAGCTGATAACGATTGGCATGTCCGCCGCCCTGGCACTCGTAGGTTCCGGACGACCTGAAGAACCGCAGCCACGCGGCGGTGCGCGATCGATCCGAGAGACGCGCGTCGGCGGCGCCGGTGTCGGCGCGCAACATGTCCCACGGCGGGTTGCCGATCACCGCGTCGAACCCGCCGAGCGGCCGCGGCCGTCCGCCGGCGTCGAAAAACACTTCGGGAAACGCCAGCTCCCAATGGAACACAGCGTTCGCGCGGGCAATCGCTCGGGCTTCTTCGATCCAGGCCGTGAGCCCGGCTCGAGGGAGCGTAGTGACACCGCCGAGAATGCCGGCGAGGCCTTCGGCGACCAGGGCAGGCGATGGTGGTGCGCCGGTCCACAACGAGGCCGCGCACCACACGTCAGCGGCCGCCGACCACTTCGAAAACGGACCATCCGGCGCGGCGAGCGCGGCGAGCGTCCGTTCCTTCGCCTTCACCGCCTCGAGGGTGTCTGAGGGCTCGAGTGCCAGCCGTATTCGAGCCGGCAAGACCACTGCTCGTGCCACCCCGGCGACGTCGTCCTCAAACAGTGGCAACTGCGGATCGCCCTGGTGCCGGCGCGCCGGCGCCTTAACGTTGGGAGATCGAGACAGATCCGACAGGCGCGCGCCAATCAGGCTGTCGCCGACCGCCAGATGGTGATCGAGAAAGGTCAGCGGGCGATCGGATGCCAGCGTGGTGAGCCACAACGACAACCGCGCCAGCTGCACGGCCGTCGGGTTGAGATCGACGCCGTAGAGACAGCGCTCGGCGACCGTCCGTCGCAGGCCGATTCGATCCGCGGCGCTGACCTCGCCGGCGCGCCACGACCCTTCGCGCAACAGCGCCTGCTCGCACTCGTCCGCGAGGTAGCGGCAGGCGGCCACCAGGAAAGCACCGCTCCCCATCGCCGGATCGACCACGCGCAGCGAAAGAATCTCGTCTGGCGTCTTGAGGTCGACGAGTGGATGCAGCGTGCGCCGCACCACGAACTCGGTGATCGATCGCGGCGTATAGAAACTGCCTGTCGACTTACGTTCAGTCGACGTCTTCTTCAGCACGATCGCGGCGGGTGTTCGCGCCACCTCGTACTCGAGTACTCGCTCGTAGACCGAACCGAGCTGCTCGACCCCGAGATCGTGGTACGCGATGCGGTGCCGGCCGGTGGCCGATTCGACGGTCGCCAGAGACAGCACCACCGCCTGGGCAATCGAGTCGGGCACGACCCGCCGCTCGACGAGCGGCGCGTGGGACGGCGAGAACAGCCGGCCGTTGAAAGGCGTGACGGTGAGCGCGCCGGCACGGCAACCGGTGTGCGCCATGCGCGAGATCGCCTGCAACGATGCCCAGAGGCCCGGCGCGCCGGGCCGCTCCGTGATGCGGCGGCAGAGCGCCTCAATCGTGTAGGCGTCGCGATAGACGTCATTCCAGACCGGCACGAGCCCGCGCGCTTCGGCGAACAGCAGGAACAGGACGCGATAGACGACCGTGAGTGCTTGTTCGAAGGTGTTCGACAAACCTAAAGGTTTGTCGCCACGCAGCGACTCGATCAACTGCGGCAGCGCACCGAGCACGCCGTTACCGAGGGAGTGGCACACCCGGGCCGAATGGCGCTCCGATTCAACTGCGGCCGTGGCCAGCGCCGACGGCGCGCTCGCCAGATGCAGCAAGGCCGCGACGCCGTTGGCCTGTGTGAGCAGCAGGGCGAATTCGAAGTCCACCGCCTGTCGCGTCCAGATTCGAGAGCAGTCCACAATGCGGAGGGTGTGGCCGTTGGTGACCATGGCCCAGCGCGCGCCGCACGCGAGCGCAGAGCGGAGCACATTCGTCCACGACGAATCGAGCGAAGCGGCCCATGGCAGCACGACGATCGCGATCGGGGCAGGACCCATCGATCCGGTCAAGCCCCACTCATGAGGCGCCATCGCGGGCAGTTGATGACCGAGCACGTCCAGTAATGGCGCGGCCGCGACATCACAAACGGCGCGCGCGCTCGATGCCGGGCCGAGCGTCGAGTTGACGCGCCGCCACCACCGCGCCAGTTGCCGGCTGAGCCCGAGAGCGTCGGCCTGCTGCGCTGACACCGCGAGCGACGGCAGCAATTGCTGCTCGAGATAGGCGTGCGACACGAGCCGGCCGGCCAGACCCGGAACCACGATCTATTTCTCGAGCGGCCACACCGAGATCAGGCGCGGCCGCATGGCGACGGCGGGCCTCGGGGCGAGCGACAACGCGCGGCGCAGCAATGCCGCATCAAGGCCATCGAGCGCGTGCTGCCGGGTGGCTGCCAGGTGTTCGGCGCGGCGATCGAACAGTGCGACCTGAAGCTCGAGGGGTTGCGCTCGGCGCAGGCGCTCTCTCGCCATCTCGATCCGGCGGCAGACGGCAGAGCGAAGCGGGTCGAGCTGCTTTCGCACCTCGATCTCGTGACTCGCGCTCGCGGACTCGATCGCCGCCTCGAGCCGGTCGCCCAATTGATTGATCCACGCTTGCCAATCGCGCCGCGTCACCGGACCTCGCGCCGTAAGGACGATCAGGGCGCTGCATGCTTCGCCGGCGATTCGTCCGTGCGATCCAAGCTCCCGCAACATGTAGAGCGCGACGACGTCTCCCTGAGAATTGAACTGATGTCGCGGCGGACTCCACACCGCGCGATCCGGCGGCAGGGCGCCGCACCGGTGCACCACGTCGCGCTGCCGAGACAGGCGCCGGGCTTCCGCGCCGGCGTTGCCGATCGTTGCCGACGTCAGCAGCGGCCGAACGCGTAGCGGCGGCGCGATGATGCCCAATGCCGCCGCGGCGACGTCTTCCTCGTTCAACCATTCTTCGGTGCTGATGTCGAGGCCCGCGGCGGCGCGCAGACGCCGCCGTTCGAGGTGAGCGAGCACGGTGTCTTCGACCGTGCCACGGTGCAGCAGCCGGATCGCGTGGACGCGCCGCTGTTGGCCGAGGCGGTCAACCCGGCCGATCCGCTGTTCGAGCCGCAACGGGTTCCACGGCAGCTCGACGTCGATCACCAGGCGGCACCGGTGCTGCAGGTTGAGACCCTCGCCGGCGGTGTCGGTCGCGATCAACAGATCGAGACCGCCGTGATTGAACCGGCGCACGAGTTCGACGCGTACCGCCGGCGGAAGGCCGCCATGAAGCGCGCCGATGGCGCGACCGGCGCCGAGCCCGTCGACGAGCGCGTCGAGCGTGTCGCGATACTCGGTGAAAACCAGCGCCGGCTCGCGCACCCGATCCATCAGCCGCGCCACCCGGCGAATCTTCGACGGGTGCGAGCGCGCCTCGGTCGCGATGACAATCAGGTCCTCGAGCACGCGGATTTCTTCCGCGCCGTCGTCCAGGCCCGCAAGGCCCAGCAACGTCGCGGGCTCGTCGCCATCGCCCTCGTCGACGTCGTCCCAGGGCAGCGCTTGCTGGGCCGGGGCGGGGTCGCGACGGCCCGAGATCAACTGAAGGCGCCGCGTCAGCGTGCGTTCGAGCGCGGTTGCGCTTGACGCCGCCCGCCGCGCGAGCAGGATGGCGACCAGGCGCGCGCCGCGGTCCTGTGTGCCGCGCCCCCGCCAGATCGCGCGGGCGTACGACTCGACGGCGCGCAGCATCCGCATCTCGAGCCGAGACGGCGTGACGGGGAGCAAGTGGACGCGACGGCCCGAACCCAGGCCGACGTCGTTGCGCGTGCGCCGGAAGACGGCCATGCGATCGCCGCACTCGCCGATCCGCGTCAGGTAATCGAACGCGGTGTCATCGCCCGAGTGAGGTGTGGCGGACGCGAGGACCACCCACGGCACGCGAGAGGCAACGCGAGCCACGGCCACGCCGCGATCGCTGCCGGGCGTGAGGTGGTGCGCCTCGTCGGCGATGACCAGATCGAACGGCGCTTGTTCAACCGCCGCCAGCACCTCCGGCCGCTTCACGAGATCGATCGAGGCGATCACGACCGCGTGCGCCATCCACGGGTTGAACCCGGCCGGCAACCCCGGCAGTTCGCCCGCAATCGCCGATTGATCGAACACCGCCGGCTGAAGGCCGAACCGCTCGCGCAGCTCCGCGGCCCACCCGTCGCGCAAGCCCGCGGGTGTGAGGATCAATGCGCGATCGACGAGGCCTCTGGCGCGCAGCTCGCAGAGGATCAGGCCCGCCTGAATGGTCTTGCCGAGTCCGACGCCGTCGGCCAACAGCACACGGGTGGCGCCGCCGAGCACGGCCAGGGCTGGTTCCAATTGATAGGCGTGCAGATCGAGTGTCGCCGCCGCCGCGGTCCACAAGCCGCGGGCCGGGCGCGCGCCCGCGATCGCTGCAAGCGCGGCCCGCATCGTGGCCTCGCGCGTCCGCCTGAGCGGCAGTTTCACCGCAACGCCGGCGATCGTGTCGAACGGCGCGACGAGCGTCGATCGCACGCCGGCATTGGCGCGCTCAATGCCATCAAGCGTGACGACGACGCAGCCGGGAAACGGATCGGCATGACAAACACGCCACCGTTCGCCGCGTGCCGTCACCGTGTCGCCCGCGGCCGGCGCGCGAGGTGAGGATTCCACGCCCGGAGTGCTGCAAACGCCCAGCCGGTGTGGAACAGCCGGATTCGCGCCGGTTTCGCGATCACTGGCCCGCGCCTGTTGCAGTTACTGCAACGCTACCGGCTTCGCGATGTAGCAGGAACTGCTTGCTGGGCGGTGTGAATCGCGTTGAAGAACAACCGGAACGTAGCGTGCGCCTGGCCGCGGTGCTGGGGCGGGAAGGCAAACAGGACCGCGCGTCCTTGGCCCGACTTCAGCTCCACAAGAGCCCCCTTGCCGGCGATCACCCGCTCACCTTCGAGCCAGCCGCTCAGTAGCACGTTGCTCCGGGCGTATCGCCCGACGATACGAGCGGTGGCGGATGGGGATGATTCCGTAGCCCCCGCCGCGGGGTTGAAATCGAACGCCGTGCTGAAGCTGAAGAACCCGGCAGTTGTGCGCGGCACGCCCGTGGTCAGTGGATCGGCGTCGAGCTCGAGCTGCACGATCGATCCCGGACAGAAAAACTCGTTCGGCGACAGGCCGCGCGTCACGCTCTTTACCGGCGCGCCAAAGAGATCGAGCGCAAGCTCGCTCGCCGAATCGAGCGTGACCAGCGTGCCACCCGCATCGACGAACTGGCGCAACTGGTTCGCACCCTCGGTGCCGAATCCACCGGTGTATTCCGGCGGCATGGTTCCGGGCGGGTGCCCGTCAATCACGCGCTGGGCCGTTTGGTCGGGAATCACGATGGCGTCGAAGCGCGCCCGCAAGCTGCCGCGCCGGACGTCGGCATCAGAAATCGTCTCGAAAGGAAACTCGTACTGTTCGAGCAGCCACCGCGTCCAGCCTTCGTCGATGTTTTCGACCCAGGACTTGTAGAGCCCGACCCGCACGCGCGCCAGCGGCCGGGTGTCTTGCGGTGCGCGGCCGGTGGCAGCGGTGGCGCGCAAACCGAGGTCGCGCGCAATCGCGCCGACGGTTTCGAGCACGCCCTTGCCGTCGGCCACCACGATCGCGCCTGGTTGATACGTGAAGCCCTGCAGCGCGAGCGGCGCCGTGGTCCAGGCCACCCGCGCGCCGATCTTCAGCAGCCGATTGATGGCAATGCTCGGCCCGTTGCCGCGCCCGTCGATGACGTAATAGGCGGGCTTGCGAGTCTCGCCCCAGATCTGTGAGGGGGCCATCGGCGCGCGCTCGAGCCGCGTGGTCGCCGGCGGCTCGAAGTACTGATCGATGCGATCGACCTTGACGTTCATCTGCAGCGGCAGCGTCCAGCCGGCCACGTCGTACGGCCGATCGGGCGTTCCGCCGCCCGGCGGACGGCGCACCGGGTAATTCTGCACTTCGAGCAGTGTCTTGGCGTAGGCGCGATACGGCTGCGCCATCAGGATGAGGTCGGTGCCCTGCGGGTAAACCGTGTCGGCGACGCGGAACGGTTCGAGCGTCCGCTGCACTTCGATTGCGCCGTCGATCATCAACTGCGTCAGCTTGCGGGCGGCGTGCAGGTCGAATTGATCCGGCGGGATGATGTACGCAAACGGCCCGCCCTTCAGCCCGAGCGCGATCTGCGTCGCGGCCATCTTGTAGAAATCCTTGAGCAGCTCGCCGCGATAGCGCGCCGCCGCGCCGAGCAGGCCGCGCGCCGCCGACAGGTCGTAATCCACGATGTCGCGCAGGCGCCAGTCGCCGCCGGGCCACGGATGCGGAAAGGTCGTGGCAGGCTGATGGTCGGGAAAACCACGACCGCCCACGAGCTGATCGGGAGCGACCGTGATCGGCGATGCGATCCGCACGCTCGCGGCTTCGGTCAGCAGGCTGACGGTGTTGTGCCCGAGCGGGGCGGAATCCTCATAGCCGGGCCAGTAGTAATCGTAGAGCGCGTTCTGCAGCACGCCCGTGCGCCCGTCTTCTTCGAGCGAGAGCGCCATCGCATGCCCGAGCAGGCCCGCGATTCGCCAGATCAGCGGATCGTAATTGCGATCGATCGGGTCGACGTTTGGCGGCACGAAGAAACGCGCCCCGCGCGGGCCCATCTGGTGCATCGTCAGGAACACTTGCGGATGCCAGCGCCGGTAGAAGAAAGCCGACAACGTCCGGTTCTCGGCCATGTTCATCATGAACGCGTCGCGGTTGATGTCGTGGCCGACGTAGTCGTGGTACAGCCACGGCATGCTGCTGCCTTCGAACTCGGAGTATTTCCACTTGCGATACCAATCGACGGTGATGACGTGGCCGTCTGGATTGAGCGACGGAAAGAGAATCAGCACCACGTCGCGCAGCGTGCGAAGTACCTCCGGATCATTCGAGGTCGCGAGCGTGTGGAGTAACTCAGGAGCCGCCTGCGTCGCGGCGATCTCGGTTGCATGAATGCTCATGCCGATCGCGACGATGACCGGCTGGCGCTCGACGATCGCCGCCGCTGCGGCCTCGCCCAGGGTGCGCGGATCCGAGAGGCGCATGCTGTTGACGCGAATGTCTTCGAGCCGGGCCAGGTTGTCAGGAGCGGTCACCACCGCGGCGATCATCCGTCGTCCGCCGGTGGTCGGCCCGGCGTCGACGAGATCGACGCGATCTGAAGCGGCGGCGAGGGTCTCGAAATACCGCTGCAGGCCTGGCCAGTCGGCGAGCTCGCGATCGGCGCCCATGCGGAATCCGAAGAAGGATTCCGGGGACTGGATCGTCGACGGCGCCGGCGCTTGAGCGCCGACGACCATAGACAGCAGAAGCAAGGCAATAGGGACGACCGCTCGCGCGCGCATTGGCGCGATCATATGCGACAGGCGGGTCTAGACTAGAAGACTGCGTTTCAGTTTCCAGTTAACAGTTTCCAGTTAACAGGTAAGGCTCACGGTGCAGCACGCCATCAACCAGCGAATACACGATGGTCGTCGCACCGATGCCGAGCGCCAGCGTCACGATCGATACCAGCGCGAAGCCCGGCGCACGGGCCAGCGCGCGCAGCGATAGCGAATGTCATGGACGAAACCGGTCATGTTGGCGGGTGAGGGCGGGCCAGGGGAAAAAAAACGAGGGCGCCGTCCTGCGGCGCCCTCAAGGAGGAACGGACGGAGAGTGATTACTGGTCGCGCAAGTCCTTGCGCGGGGCCGGCTTCGCGGCGACGGACTCCGCCTTCGAATCGGCTTTGGCTTGGGCGGCTTTCGAATCAAGCCGCGCAAACAGTGCAGTCAAGCCGGCCTGATCCGGATCGTAGAGACCCCACTCGTCGTGGGCGGGACGCGCGGGCGGTCGCGGAGGTGTTGTGGCCATAGTATTTCTCACGGTTGCTAAAGGAACGGCAGACTCCCAGAGCAAGTGATATGCCGTGAACCGGGCGGTCTCGGCAAGCGACGGAACCCGGCCCGCTGCATCGACTTAGCGGCCTCGCGGCGTTTCGTGGTCCCGGCTCCGCCGTGTGCGCAAACCACAAATCGGGTGGCCGCTGTTACAAATCTGCAATCCCAGCAATTCGTGCTGCCCCGGCTCAGAGGCAGAATGCCAGCTAACAGAGAAAGCGCAGCCTTTCCCGTGCTGGCACACGGGTTGCCTCTGGGCGGGGCATGATCGTGAGCTTCCTCGGCACGAAGGGCGGCACTGGCACCACGATGCTCGCGGTCAACGGTGCAGCCGACATCCGGCGGATCACCCACCGCCCCACGATCGTCGTCGACCTCAAGATCGGGCCCGGCGACGTGGCGTTGTTCCTGGGCCTGCGG
>JANOZI010001195.1:0-25264 GCA_031429375.1 Acidobacteriota bacterium
ACATCAATCATAGGGAGCTGCCGGGGACACGACCCCGAGTCCAAAGGGACGCCGAACCAGCGCTGGAAGTTCGAGCCAAGGTTAACGTACCAAGGCTCCGTTCGCGGTGTATCCTGACCAGAGTGCCATTCAAAGAAAAAGCCATCGTTCGCCACAAACTCCGCCCCGAGTGGGGCGCGGGACGCGTCCTGTTACGCACGGACGAGTATCTGCAGATCGACTTCAGCGCCGGTGGATTGAAGAAGCTGAAGACCGCCATTGCCGACGAACATCTGGAGGCGGCGACCTCCGACCAGGCCAGGGCCCTCAAGCCGGAAAATGCGAAGCCCTCGGTCAAACGCGTCGTGACGCCGAAAGTCAGGATGGTGTGAGGTCGCGGATCACGGACTGGCGATAATGGCCGCCCGTGTTTCAGTGAAGCCGACTGCCCGTATCGGGTCACCCGGCAAGTTCGAATTCGTGTAGGCCGGCGCCGCCCATCCATCGGATGCGTAACCTTGCGCGCGCGCGTCTCGGATCTGCTGAAGGTGGCTCGCCTTGATCCGGCATTAACGGTAGCCGAACACCGGCGGGAACACGACAACCACCAGTGCGGCCCAGACGGAGTACACAGGCAGATAGGCGATCTGCCACCGCTCCAAGGCGACAAACGAGCCCCGCTGCCGCAGGAAGCGCGCATAGAGCCACGCCGACCACGCCAGGTTGACGAGCAGAATGAGATTCTCGCCAAGAGCCGCCACCCGGTTGGCAGTGAAGCCAAATTCAGAGATGCGGGCGGCGATCGCCCAGAGCGCCACCCCATCGACGACGAGCGCGCTGACGACGAGCAGCAGTTGCAGGCCGTCGAAGAAGTCGGGCGGCGCGTCC
Source organism: Acidobacteriota bacterium (assembly GCA_031429375.1). Lineage (GTDB taxonomy): Bacteria > Acidobacteriota > Vicinamibacteria > Vicinamibacterales > UBA2999 > 12-FULL-67-14b. The sequence goes on from JANOZI010001195.1 coordinate 868, forward strand.
AGATTGCGCGCGGATGCGGCGTAGAGCACCAGCCCGACGACCACCGCCAGCAGCAGGTCGAAGCTGATCAGGACTTCCCGCTGCAGGTTGATCGGGTTGCCGGTCCACGCCATCGTGGCGAGAAACACGAGCAGCAGAATCGTGAACAGCGGCGTAAACAGTCTGGTCAGCACCGGCGCCATGTTCCCGATGACACTTTGCTTCGCTTCCACGAGCCCGGCCGCGATGATGACCGCCCCCGTGGCCCCGCACGGGATCAGCCAGGCCGCGACCAACCAGTCAGCCTTCAACCCAATGGCGTCGAACATCAGCACGGTAAAGGCGGTGAGGACACCGCCGCCGAGCGCGATCAGCACGTAATAAATGGCGAGCTCGCCCGAGAACCGCACGAAGGTCATGCGCCCACCGTCCGCGAACCAGCGGCCCCCGACGTAGGCGAAGCCCACCGCCAGCCAGAGGGCGATCGGCAAGTGCAGGATGGTGAGCACTTCGGTGTCGCCGCGTGTGAGAAAGGGGTAGGCGTTGGCGAACAACGCCCCGGCCGCGAAGGGCAGCGCCAGCCAGAGACTGCGTCCGATGTCCGACCCGCGCTTCCACGCGAAGTAGAAGGCCAGGAGCGGGAAGACGAACAGGCTGGCGTTCCTGGCGTAGAACGGCGGCAGTTCCTGATCAGGACTGAGGGGAAGACCGAACAGCGCCGGCATCTTGATCGCGACCGCGGCGGCCACCGCCAGGATCAGAACCACGACGATCTCGGCGCGCGCGGTGCCCGGCGACTCGCCGGTCGCGTCGGGGGACATGACCAACTGCTGCCACAGCCGCTCGGAATGCGCGCGTGCGAACTCGCGCGATCCTGGATCGAGGCTGCCCATGCGCTTGAGCGCGATCAGGAACGCTTCATCCGCGGCCAGGCCGGCTGCGGTGAGCGCCACCAGTTCGTCGCGGAGCTGTGCCTCGCGCTCCGGCCCGCCGTGCCCGTGAGGGTCGTGGCGCCCGCCTCCGTAGGCCCGCCACTGCGCGATGTGCTGTTCGAGCCGTCGATCGTCGAACGTCGTCATGCGGTGCCCGCCTCTCTTCTGGAGTTATTATAAATTACTTTACATTTCAAAGTCAAAGTCGGGAAACCGGCGACGGTGGTCATCTCGCCGCGGTATTTCTATAAGGAGTGGGTGGTTCTAACAAGAAAGGCCGAAAGGCCTCGAAAACTGTGAACTGATTGGTCGCGTCCAGAGCCCCTGCAAGGTTTTCCACCTCCTCCGTTCTAAGGATAGGAGGACCCATGAAGCACCGTTTTGCCCATCTCACGTTCGCCGCCCTCACGCTCGCCACCGGTTTTCAGGCTGTGATGTCCGCGGCCCCCGTCCGTCATGCAGTGGGGGACATCGACATCCTCGTTGACGGCGTTGCGCAACGACGCTATGCGCACGAAGGGCGCTCGTACGTCGAAGCGCTCAAGGGGCGGGAATACGCCATTCGGATCCGGAACCCGTACGCCGTTCGGGTCGCCGTGGCCCTGTCGGTCGATGGGCTCAACACCATCGATGCGCGCCAGACGACCGCGGCTGCCGCGCGCAAGTGGGCCCTCGAGCCCTACGAGACCGTCACCATCAGCGGATGGCAGACGAGCCGGACGGAAGCGCGCCGCTTCGAATTCACCACCGAGGAGCGCTCGTACGGACACGCGCTCGGTAAGACGGCCAACCTCGGCGTGATCTCGGCCGTCTTCTTCAAGGAGCGGACGCCCGACCGCATGACCGAGGCTTCGAAGGACGCCAGGGGCAGGTCCGCGCCGGTACCGCCTCCGGCTGCCCCGCAGGAGCAACGGGCTGACGCATCCGCGAGCAGCGCGAAGAGGGAGGAGAACGAGTACGCGGCCACCGGGATGGGCGAACGCACGGGCCACGCCGTCTCCCAGGTGTGGATGGATCTCGAAGACGCGCCCGCGCAGACCGTGAACATCCGCTACGAGTTCCGCCCTCAGCTTGTCAGGCTCGGCGTCGTGCCGCCTGCGGCCGCGGCCGGCCACCTCGAACGTCGCGAGCGCGCCCGCGGTTTCGAACCCGCGTTCTGCCCGGAGCCGCCTCGGCGGTGAGTGCGGTTGGCCCTTGCCCCTCCGGCGCCGTGGTCGTATAGTGCGCGCGCCACCATGTCGATGCGCATCGCCGCGGCACTCCTTTCCGTTCTCGTTCTGCAACTCCCGCCGCCGTTCGACACGCCCTGGTTCCGCAAGCCGACGCGGACCGTGGCAATGCCAGACGGGCATCGCCTGACTGCACCCGCGAGGTTCACCGTGTCGATGTTTGCGGACACGCTGCAGCTGCCACGATTCATGACGCTTGCGCCCAACGGCGACGTGTTCGTCGCCGAACCATTCAGAAACGCAGCGACGATTACGGTGCTGAGGGACGCGGATAAGAACGGTGTCGCCGAGCTCCGCGAAACATTTGCCTCGGGGCTGAATCGTCCGTTTGGCCTCGCCTTCTGGAAAAATTACTTGTACGTGGGTAACAACGACTCGGTCGTGCGGTTCGCCTACACGGCGGGACAGCTCAAAGCGGCCGGCGCGCCCGAGAAGATCGTCGACCTTCCCCCGAGTGACGCGGCCCTCGATCAGGACACCGCCAGCCGACTGAGAATCGACGTCAGCCAGACGCGCGGCTACAACCACTGGACGCGCAACGTCATCTTCAATCCCACCGGCACGAAAATGTACGTGACGGTCGGATCGGCCACCAACGCGACGCCCGAGAACGACGCGCGCCGTGCCGCCATTAACGAATACAACCCGGACGGCAGCGGGCATCGCGTGTTTGCCAGCGGACTGCGCAACCCGGTCGGTCTCGCGTACTTTCCAGGCACTAATACGCTGTGGACCGCCGTCAACGAACGCGATCACCTCGGCGACGACCTGGTGCCCGATTTCATTACGTCGGTCAGCGACGGCGCCTTCTACGGGTGGCCATACTCGTACATCGGAAAGAACGTGGATCCGACGGTGGCCGTCGCGCGGCCCGATCTCGTCGCGAAGGCGGTCGCTCCCGACGTGCTGCTGCCGGCGCACTCGGCGGCGCTCGGGTTGATCTTCTACACCGGCTCACAATTCCCCGCAGCGTACCGGAACAGCGCGTTCGTGGCTTTGCACGGATCGATCAACCGATCGAAGCTCTCCGGCTACGCCGTCGTGCGCGTCCCATTTCGCGACGGAAGGCCCTCCGGACCGCCTGAAGAATTCCTGTCCGGATTCATCGCCAGGGACGATGAGGAAAAGCAGGCGTGGGGCCGCCCAGTCGGGTTGTTACAGCTGCCAGACGGGTCCATTCTGCTGTCGGACGATGGCGGCAATCGCCTGTGGCGGGTGAGTTACGGACAGTAGCGGCCAATCACCGGTATAGTTGCCGCCGGAGATTCACATGTCCATCCGGCCTTTGTCGATCGCGCGGTTTGCTGCAATCCTCTGTGCAGGTTCCGTCTTCCTCCACGGTCAGCAGGGCCGCGTAATCGTTCTTGATGGCGCGCGCATCCTTGACGGCAATGGCGGGCCGCCGATTGAAAACGGCCGGCTCGTGATCCAGGAGACGCGCGTCGTCGCCGCCGGTACGCAGTCGGCCGTCACCGTTCCCGACGGAGCGACCCGAATCAACGTGACCGGCAAGACCATCATGCCGGCGATGATCAACGTCCATGCGCACGTCGGCTACGAGGGCTATACGACCTGGGGGGCGAGAAATCACACTGCAGAGAATGTCCTCGATCACATGCAGCGTGAAGCGTTCTACGGGATCGCGGCCGTCACGTCAGTAGGGAGTAGCCCGACGGCGATGTCGCTGCAGTTTCAGCGCGATCAGCAGGCAGGGAAGTTCCCGCCGGCCGCGCGCTACCTGTTCATGCCGGGCATGGCGCCGCCCAACGGCGGACCCGATCACATTCTCCGCGAGGCCACGAGCGAGCTCGGGGTGATCAACGAGGTCACGACTCCCGAGCAGGCCAAGGCCGCGATCCGGAAAATGGCGGAGCAGCAGATCCGCCACGTGAAGATGTGGGTGGACGATCGCGGCGGCACGTATCCGAAATTGACGCCCGACGTTTACACCGCGATCATCCGTGAGGCCCACGCCCGCAACATGACGGTGCATGCCCACGCGATTCAACTGGCCGATCAGAAAGCGGTGGTCGCCGGCGGCGCCGACGTGCTCGTCCACATGGTGCAGCGCGAGCCCATCGACGCGGAGTTCCGGGCGCTCCTGCGAGAGAAGCAACCCTACTGGGCGACCGTCATCAGCCTGGGCGATGCGGTCGAGGCGTGTCACCCGGATCCGTTTTTCGAGGACGCGCTGCCGCCGTCGTTGGTGGCGAAGATTCGTGGCACCACGGAGCGCCTGTCACTTCAGGCGCACTGCGCTCCGCCGTCGCCGAATGCTGGAACGCGCGAAAAGATCCTGGCGCAGAACTTCCCAGCGATGATCGAGGCGGGCGTGAAACTTGTGCTCGCCACCGACACGGGCATTCACCCGGGACACACCTTTGGCTCCGGTGAGCACGTCGAGCTCGCGCGCTGGGTGCAGCTGGGCCTGCCTCCGGCCCAGGCGATCGTCGCCGCGACCAGGACCGCGGCGCAGCTGATGGGCCAGGCGGATCTGGGCACGCTGGCGGCCGGTAAGCGCGCCAGCTTCATCGTGCTCGATGCCAACCCTCTGGACGACATCCACAATACGCGTCGTATCGCGGATGTCTATCTGGATGGCGTCAAGTTCGATCGCGAGGCCGTGCGCCGAAAGTGGCGGCAACAACACTAGCGATCGCTTGGCGCTCTTCCGGGACTCGCCACTAGTCACTGCACGTTGGCGTTGACCGTCGCGTTGCCGTTCAACGTCAGCGTGCAGGTCTTCGTCTTATTGCCGCCGCTCGAGCAGGCGCCGGACCAGATGGCGTCGCGACCGTTAGTCACCTGTAGCGTGATCGACGTGCCCGTGTTGAACGCCGCCGATCCGCTGCTGCCGACGTTCACATTGATCCCCGCCGGCGTGGACGTGACGCGTTCACCGCTGCGGCCCGTCGCGGTCACCGTCAAGGTGGCTGCCTGTCCAGGCGGATTCACGGTGAGCGAGGCCGTCCGCGTGACGCCCGCATAGCTCGCGGTGATCGTCACGACGGTGCTCGCCGCCACGGACGACGAGGTGGCCGTGAACGTTGCTGTTGCCGCGCCGGCTGCGATCGTCACGCTCGCCGGCACGCCCACGATCGACGTGTTGCTGCTCGTCAGCGCTACCACGGCACCGCCCGCCGGCGCGGCGGAGCTCAGCGTCACGGTGCCGGTCGATCCGGTTCCTGCCGTGACGCTCGTCGGGCTCATCGAGATTGACGACAGCGTCGCCGGTCCCGCGGCACCCTGCGGCGTGAAGCGTCGCGTCGACGAGAACGGCCCGAACACACCGGCCGCATTCCGCGCGCGCACGCGCCACCACAGTTGCTGAGCGGGCAGGCCGGCGGCGAGCGTCGCCTGCGACACTGTCACCGACGGGTTCGCCACGAGCGGCGCCGCGATCGTCGACGAGTCGTCGACCTGTACTTCGTACGCCGTGGCGTTCGTCACATTGTTCCAGTCGAGGAGAACGGGTTGCGGAACGCTCGTCGCCTGGTCGGCCGGCGAGGCCAGCGTCGGCGCCGCAGGCGCTGGCTCCGAGGGATTCACCGTCAGGGCCGCCGTCCGCGTGACGCCCCCGAAGATCGCCGCGATCGTCGACGTGGTCGCGGCCGCGACCGACGTGGTCGTGACCGTGAAGGTCGCGCTCGTGGCGCCCGCAGGCACCGTGACGCTCGCAGGCAGGCTGGTCGCGGTCGAGTTCTCGGACAGCGAGACCACGGCGCCGCCACTTGGCGCTGCCGCGTTCAGGGTCACGGTGCCGGTCGAGGAACTCCCGCCCACCAGGCTGGTTGGACTGAGCGAGACCGCTGAGAGCGTGGGGCCGCCGCCGGGCGGATTGATTGTCAGCGTTCCGCTCTTCGTGACGTTCTCGAACGTGGCCGAGATCTGCACGGTGCTCGTCGTGGTGACTTGCGCGACATTCACCGCGAACGTTGCGCTGGTCTGGCCGGCCGGGACGAGGACATTGAAGGGCACGGTAGCCAGCACCGGGTTGCTGCTCACGAGACCGACCAGCGCGCTGCTGGTGGACGAGGACGCCAGCGTGACTCTTCCGGTCACCGTGCCTGGCCCGGCGATGGTGCTTGGCGTGAACGTCACCGACGTGGGAGCCCTCGAAACTGAAAGGAACAGGTTCGCGGCAACCGTCGTGCCCGCGGCCGAAGCCCGGATCTCGACAAACGTGAACTGGCTCACCGGAGACGTGTTCGCGATAAAGCTGGCGCTGGTTTGACCGGCAGGAACGGTGACGCTGGCCGGAACCGTCGCGAGCGATGTGTTGAGGCTCGACAGCGAGACGACGAGTCCGCCGCTAGGCGCCGCGCTGCTCAGGAACACGGTGCCGGTTGCCGGCTGGCCGCCAGGGACGGTGCCTTCGAACTGCACCGCCGACAGCAGCGGAAACAGAGTGAGATTGGCAAGGGCGGTCGAACCATTGAACGCGCCGGAGACGCTCACGTTGGTGGTGGTCGCCACACTACTGGTGCCGATGGGGAAGGAGGCAGTGGCCTGACCTGCCGGCACCGTGACGCTGGCGGGTATCGTGATCGGAACGGTGCCTGGACTCCCGTCGGAGAACCCTTTCGTCAGCGTGACGACCGCTCCACCCGACGGGGCGGCGCCGCTCAGCGTAACGGTTCCCGTGACGGCGCCCCCGCCGGCGAGTGCATCTGGTGTCACGGTCACGGCCTTAATCGTGAGCGGGCCGCCGGGCGTGATCAGCAAGAGCGCGCCCTTGCCAGGGCTGCCGGGGAGGTTCGCAAACACGTTCAGGTTGAACTGCGACGTGACCGTCTGGGTGTTGATCGTGAAGGCGGCACTGGTCTGGCCAATTCCGACGGTGACGTTATGACAGAGCGAGGATGGTGGGCACGGGGGGTTGTTGCTCGGCAGGCTCGCTGGCGCCGTGGCGATGATGGAAACCTGCACGACCGTCGGGATGCTTTGCGGAGCGCTCAAGTTCACCATGCCGACCGCCGCCGTGCCGCCCACCACGCTGCCCGGATTGATCGACACGCCACTGAGGAGCGGCGGTGGCGGTGCCGCGCGTACCGTGAGGACATCACTAAAGGTGTAGCGGCCATCGGTCGCCGTGATCGTCACGTCGGTATCAGAGGCCGGTGCGATGGTCTCGATGTTGACGTCGAATCCGAACAAGTTGCCCGCCGGCGGCGTCACGCTCGCTGGCGCGGGCACGATGTTGGGATGACTGCTCGTGAACGTGATCGTGGGCCCGATGCCAGACGGAATGCCGCTCGTATGCACTTGCCCGAGCGAGCCTTGATTGCCGGTGGTCGGGTTGAGGCCGACGATCTTGAACTGGACCGGGGTCGGAATCGGCTCGGCCGGCGGTGGCGCCGGCGGAATCATGACCGCCCAGCGGTGCCCGCCCCGTCCGCTCGTAATCAGCAACGGCGGAATGTCGTCGTCGTACCAGAAACCGCCGACGTCGACGAACTCGATCTGCGGCACGTACGACGTGGCGACGTTGAAGTCCATGGTGGTGGCGCCGACGCCGACCGGGAAGTGCAGGCCGCCGACGTCCTCCGGCGAGAAAGAGCGGGCGTTGCCGTCGACGGAGCTGACGCGCGGCACACCAGTCGTCGCTCGAATCACCGGCGCCTCGGTGCGCACGATGGCCGGCACGTGATCGCCGCTGGTAAAGTAGTTGTTGCTGATCTCGATCGGATTCGGGCCGGAGGTGGCGCAGAAATCATTGAAGGTGCCGCCGCTCGGTGGAGCTCTGCGGCAGCCCGACGTGCACTCCTGTTGAAAGGTGCACATCCCGAACCCGGTGGCACCGGCCGACGAACACGAATAAAGGATTTCCGAGTTGCCACCAATCGGGGCGATGCCGCCGCACATCAATCCTTCCCACTGCGTGTTGGCGCCGGCGGTTGAGCCGCTGGCAAAGTCCGGCGGCCGTGGTTGCGCCGTGACGGTCAAGACGGCGCTCCCCGTCGTGCCGAGCGTGGCGGAGATCGTGGCAGTGAAGGAGAGGTTGCTGTACGCGCGATAGCGCGGATTGGTCGCAACCGTGAAGGTCGCGGTGGTCGCGCCTTGCGGAACCGTGACGCCGGGCATCGTCGCGGCCAACTCGATGTTCGAGCTGGCGAGCGTGACGGACACGCCGCCAGCCGCTGCCGGCGCGGTGAGGGTGATTGTTCCAGTGGAGGAACCGCCACTGCCGCCTGCGATCGTCGACGGGCTCAGCGTCAGCGACGCAATGCCAGCCACCTGAAAGGCGGACGGCTCGGCGCACACGATCGCTATTAAACTCATTGCGGCGACGTTGCGGAAGGACTCGTATCGACGGCCAGACCAATTGCGGAACTCCATGGTGCACACTCGCCCTTTCGCAGCCCGTTCCCGTTGGGCTCACTGATCTCGCTAGGCGTGGCACAATCCGTTCCACCCGCGCGGCCTGTGTGGAGTGATGAAGTCCGGTGAAGATTCGCGATGCCCGGCGCAACAGCGTCGCCATATCGACGCCAACACACGTAACTCAGTACCTAGTTACGTAAGTTACGGCTCAGCTCGTCGATGATGACGCGTGTCGATCATCGCGATCGCTCTGGATGAGGCGGACCTTGACTGCCGCGGGTTCCCACCGATAATGAGCACGACGTGACTGGCAGCCCACTACAGACATCGCGGGTCCTCCGCGAGGTGGAACGGCGCCTTCCGATCATCGTCATCGCCCTGGCCGGCGTTCTGCTGGCCTCGGACCTCAACCAGGGCTGGGTCCCGCACGATGAAGGCGCGCTCGGGCAGGCGGCCGAGCGTGTGCTCGCCGGGCAGGTGCCACACCGCGACTTCGACGAGATCTACACCGGCGCGCTGGCCTACGTGCACGCGGCGTCCTTCTTGATTGGGCCTCACGCGTCCACGACGATGCGGGCCCCCTTGTTCCTGATCGCGCTGCCGTGGGTTGCGGCGCTGTACGCGATCGCGCGGCGGTTCGTTCCACCGGCCGGTGCCGCAGTGGTGGCCATCACCGCTCTTGTGTGGTCCGTACCGAACTATCCGGCATCGATGCCGTCGTGGTTCAACCTGTTTCTCGCGACGTTCGGAACCCTCGCGCTGCTGAAGGGACTCGACACCGGGCGGCGGCGATGGCTGGTGCTCGCGGGCCTCGCGGGTGGTGTGTCGTTCCTGTTCAAGCTGTCTGGCATCTTCTACCTTCTCGGCGCGGGTATCGCCCTGATCGCGACGAGTTTTCGGCCGCAGCCTCGTGACGCGGCCGGCACGGCCGGGGCTCGATCCGGCGCCGCCATCGTCTCCGCGATCCTGTTACTGATTGTGATCCTGCTCAGTGTGCCGATCGCTCGCGCCGGGGTGAACGAGGTGGTCCGATTCCTCGTGCCCCTGGGCGTGCTGATCGCGGCGCTGATTGTTCGAGAGTGGCGTCATGGTGGAACGACCGCAGCCGTACGCGGCCGCGCCATGTTCGAGGCCCTCGGACCATTCACACTCGGCGCGTTGTTGCCTGTGATCGGTTGGACCTTCTTCCTCCTCTTGACAGGCGCGCTGTCCCAGACGATACAAGGTGTGCTCGTGCTGCCGTTTCGACGGATGGAGTCCGCGATGATGCACCCGCCGCCGCCGGGCGCGCTGGCGTACACCCTGGTGCTTGGCCTGCTGCTGGTGAGGTGGGCGAGTGGCCGTGGCGCAACGGTGCTGGCGGTTGTCGCCGTAGCAGTGTTCGGTTTCGTGATCTACGCGTCTGGCGCTCGCCCCGCGGTTTACGCGATGGGAGTGATGGCCGCCCGGGGGCTTCCCGTGCTCGCGGCCGCGGGCGCTGCGTGGCTCCTGATCACGCGAGGCTCGAGTGGCGGCGATCGATCAGCGGATGGGGCTGTGGCGATCACCGCGATCGCCTGCGCGACGCTGCTGGTGGAGTTTCCCTTCGCCGCACCGATTTATCTGCTTTACACGATTCCGCTCGCCATGCTGGCCCTCGCCGCCGTCGTCGGCGCCGCAGGGCGCACACCGGTCCCCCTCCAACTCGTGGTCGCAGGCTTCCTGCTGGTCTTCGGGCTGGTGCGTGTGACGCCGGGGGCCGTCGAGTCGTTTGGATCACGCTTCATGGTGACCGATGAAACGGTGCGGTTGAAGCTGTCGCGAGGCGGCCTGCGTGTGCGCGCAGCGGACGCGGCACGATATGAGGCGCTGATTGGGGCAGTTCACGACCTCGCGAATGGCCGGACGCTGTGGGCCGGCCCCGACGCGCCCGAGGTGTATTTTCTGAGCGGCATGCCGAACCAGACACGGACGCTGTTCGACTTCCTCGATGTCACGACCGCCACGGTGCCGCTGATTGAACGCGTGCGGGCCGCGCAGGCGACCCTGGTCGTGCTCAACTTGCAGCCGGACTTTTCGCGACCTCCGGATTCGACGACCGTGGCCGACTTGCGCGCGGACTTCCCGAACGCCAGGGGATTCCCCGGCTTCATCGTGTTTTGGCGATGAGCGCGATCCGTCGCGCCGCCGACCGTCTGCTGGAGCTCCCGCTGGTGTACCAGGCCTGGCAGGCGCCCTTTGCGTCGGCCAAGCTGAAGCCGTTCCTCGCACGCGTCGACCTCGGGAAGACGCGTCGCGTGCTCGACATCGGTTGCGGCCCGGGGACGAACGCGCGAGTGTTCTCCGGCTGCGACTACGTCGGGATCGATATCAACCCCGAGTACATCCGAACGGCGTCGTCGCGGCATCCCGGTCGCTGGGTGGTCGGCGACGTGACTGACGAGACGATCTTTCCTGATGAACACTTCGACTGTGTGTTCGCGAACTCCCTGATGCACCATCTGGACGATCGCGCCGTGCGTCATCTCCTGGGCCGGATGGCGCAGCTGACGGCACCGGGCGGAAAGGTCCACGTGCTCGATCTCGTGCTTCCCGCGCACGCCTCGGCGGGGCGGTTGCTTGCGCGGATGGATCGCGGACGGTTTGCCCGCCCCATCGACCACTGGCGTACGCTGTTCACAGAACACCTGCGCGAAGAGCACTTCCAGCCTTACGCGTTCGGCCTTCCGGGCCTGCCGCTCTGGCAGATGGTGTATTTCGCCGGAGTACCCAAGTGAGCAGCCGCCGCGTGACCATTGCCATCCCCATCCACAACGAGGAGGAGGTGCTTCCCGCGCTGTTACAGCGGGTGTTCGCGGTGCTCGACCAGACGCCGGGCGGCCCGCACGAACTGCTACTCGTAGACGATGGCAGCCGGGACGGGTCGTTGCGGATTCTGGAAGACGCGGCCGAACGCGATGCGCGCCTGCGCGTCATCGTGCTGTCTCGAAACTTTGGCCACCAGGCCGCCGTGTCAGCCGCCTTCGACCACGCGACCGGCGACGTGATGATGGTGATGGACGGCGACCTGCAGGATGCCCCCGAGGCCCTGCCCATTCTCCTCGCGCGGCTCGACGAGGGTTTCGACGTCGTGTATGTGCGCCGCACGCGGCGTAAAGAACCCTTCTGGCTGCGCACGAGTTATCACATCGCGTATCGAATCATCTCGCGCATGTCGAAGCTGGCCCTGCCTGTGGACGCCGGAGATTTCGCGCTGCTGTCACGCCGAGCGGTGGATGCGGTCCGCGCGCTGCCCGAACGGCAGCGCTACCTGCGGGGTTTGCGCAGCTGGGTCGGCTTCCGCCAGACCGGCGAAGTGATCGAGCGGTATGCCCGCGCCGCAGGAGAGAGCAAGTACTCGATGAGCGCGCTCATCGCCCTGGCGCTCGACGGGACCTTCGCGTTCTCGACGGCGCCGTTGCGATTAATCGGCGCGCTCGGCGGATTCGTCCTCATGCTCTCGGGGCTGTTTTCGATCTATGCCGTGTTCGCCCGGGTGGTGCTCGGCCAATCCCCGCAAGGTTTCACCGCGCTCACCGTGCTCGTGACGGTGATCGGCGGAATGATCCTGATCTCGCTCTGGATCATCGGCGAGTACGTGGGCCGCATCTACGAAGAAGTCAAGCACCGCCCGGTTTACCTCGTGGACCGGACCGTTGGCGGCGCGCGCGGGCCGGAGCCACCCGGCTGATGGATCCCAGATACGGCGCGCGGTACGCGCGACTCTATCGCGAACACTGGTGGTGGCGCGCGCGCGAGGAGTACCTCACGCGGCTGCTCGATCGGACGATCGGTCCCAATGGCGCCGGCGAGACCTTCGACTTTGGTTGTGGCGACGGCCTCTTTTTTCCCATCCTCCAGCGCTACGGATCGGAACCTCCGCGCGGGCTGGAGCACGACGCGTCGCTGCTCGACCCGGCGGGCGAGTGGTTCGACCGCATCACGACGGGCCCGCTCGTTGATGACCCGTCGGAGCGGGCGCGCTACCGCCTGGTCGTCGCGCTGGATGTGATCGAGCACATCGAGCATCCGGAGCCCGTGATGGCGATGCTGCGGGCGCGCCTGCGGCCCGGCGGCTGGTTCATCGCGACCGTGCCGGCCTTTGACGAGCTGTGGACCTCGCACGACGATGTCAATCATCATTACCGTCGTTATCGCCTGCGCGACCTCGAGGCCCTCGTTCGTGGCAGCGGCCTGACGATCGTGGAGTCACGCTACTTCTTCGTCTGGGTGGCGATCGCGAAGTGGTTGGTCGCTTGCAAAGAGCGCGTGATCCGGCCGGTGGTGACGCCTCCGGAGGTGCCAGCTGCTCCCGTCAACGCGATCGCGCTCAGCCTCACACGGCTCGAACAGCGCGTCCTGGGTGAGCGCCACCCGGCTTTCGGCAGCTCCGCCATCGTGGTCGCGCGCGCGCCGCTCGGCTGAACGGCGATTGACCAATATAAACAGTTTGATATATATATTCGTCGAGACATGCCAGACAAACTGCGCGGCGTCGAGCCATTGTTACCGCTCAAGCCCAAGGTGCTCCACATCTTGCTGGCGGTAGCCGATGGCCCGCGGCATGGCTACAGCATCATGCAGGAAGTGCTGGAGCGGACCGACGGCCAGGTGCGGCTCTGGCCGGCCGGGTTGTACGGATTGCTCCGTGAGCTCGAACAGCTCGACTTGATCGTGGAGTCGGCCAAGCGGCCGGCCGCCGACGAAGACGACGAGCGGCGCCGCTACTTTGCGCTGACCCCGCACGGCAAGCGCGTGCTGGATGCCGAGGTGCGGCGCCTCGAAGCGATCGTCCATCACGCCCGCGCGAGCCGTGCGTTGCGAAAGGCCCGGGCATGACGAGCGATCGGCGCGCGATCCGCGAAGACGGCGAACGACTGCTCACAGCGGCTCGCGCGCGCGGGCGCGGCGCCTTCGCCGCGACGTGGTGCGCGCTGGTCTGGGATCTCGTCTTCATCGGTGCGCGGCATGATGTCGCCCAGGCCGTGCGGGCGGTCGTTCGATCGCCGGGAGTGACGCTTGGCATCTCGCTCCTTCTCGCCCTTGGCGTCGCGGCCACGACCACACTCTTCGCGTTTGTTGACGCGGTGCTGCTGCGACCGCTGCCGTACGATCAACCCGATCGACTCGTCGTGATGTTCGAGTCGAATGTCTCCCAGGATCGCCTCCGCGAAGGCCCGTCCCCGGGCAATATCGTCGATTGGATCGCGCGGAACGACGCCTTCGATGCGATCACCGGCATGCTGACGGTGTCGGCCACCCTCCGCGGACACGACGGCGGCACCCCGATCAGGGGCGTGCATGTCACGCGCGGTTTCTTCGACGTCTATCGTCGTCTCCCCATGCTTGGGCGCACGTTCCAAGCGGACGAATACGACGGCGCGGCGTCAATCACGTCGCGGCAAGCGTCGAGCGGCGCAGCGGTCATTGTGCTGAGTCATCGCCTGTGGCAGACCCTGGGCGCCGACCCGCACATCGTCGATCGGACCGTCTACGTGGAAGGCCGCGACTGGCGGGTGATTGGCGTGATGCCCGAAGACTTCGTGGTGCCCGACGCGGAGGCGGCCTTTTGGGCGCCGTGGGATATGCGCGTGTCGTACCGCGGCCCGCGGTTCCCGAACGGGCCCCCTCGCGACGCCCGGTTCCTGCGCGTCGTCGGCCGGATGAAAGCCGGGCTGTCCATCGCAGGGGCAACGGCGCGAATGCAGACGCTGGCCAGCGGGATGGCGGCCGAGCATCCGGACACCAACGCCGGTTGGAGTGTTCGGCTCGTTCCGCTCGCGGATGAAATCGCACGCACCAGCCGCCTGGAGCTGCTGCTCGTCTTTGCCGCGATGTTCTGCCTGCTGTTGCTGGTCTGCGCCAACGTCGCCAGTCTGGCCATCGCGCGGAGTGTCGCCCGCGCGAGAGAGATAGCGATTCGACTCGCGCTCGGCGCGCGCAGCAGCCGCGTCACGCGACAGTTAATCGCAGAAAACGTGTTGAGCTCCTTGGTCACGATGGTCATCGCCCTCTTACTCACGGCGTGGTGGGTAGACCTGGCCCTGTCAATCGCGCCGGCCAACATTCCGCGCATGCAGGAGGTGGGCATGAACGCCCGCGTCGCGTCGTTCGCGGCTCTGCTCGCGCTCCTCGTCACCGCTGTCGGAAACGCCGTGCCGACCCTTCGCGCCGGCCGCACCCCGATTGCGGGCGCGCTCAAAGACGGCGCCGCGATGTCGGCAAGCGCGTCTGGCCGGCTGCGCGCAGGGCTGGTGGTGGCCGAGATTGCGGCAGCCGTGATGTTGCTCGTCGGAGCCGGGTTGCTAGCCCGGACATTCGCGGAGTTACGACGGGTTGATGTGGGCTTCAACACGAGCCATCTGCTGGTCTTGCGCATCACGCCTGATGCCGCGCGGTATCGCACGGCCGCGCAGACGGCCGATTACTATCGCCGCGTGCTCACGTCGCTGCGCGAGGTTCCCGCGATCGCGTCCGTGGCAGCGGTCACGGCGCTGCCGATGAGCACCATCGGCTCCGACTTCACCCGGCCGTACTGGCGCGAGGATGCCCGAACGGAAGGCCACGCGGTGCCGGAAGCCAGCATCCGGATGGCGACACCGGGATATTTCGGGACGTTGGGCCTGCCGTTGATCGCCGGACGCGAATTCACCGACCGGGATGCCGCCGACGCTCCCCGGGTAGTGATCATCAGTCAGAAGCTCGCGAGAAGCGCGTGGGGCACTGACAACCCGATTGGGCGGAACCTGGTCCTCGACTACCAGCGTGGGCCTTATCCCTATGAAGTCGTGGGCGTGGTGCGTGACGCGCGCGACGGACCGCGCAGTGAGCCGGTGCCGGAGATCTTCATTCCGCACGCGCAGAACCCGTACCTCGTCATGAACGTGATCGCGCGGACGACGCTGGATCCCATGACCGTGGCCCAGACGGCTCGTGCGTCCGCGCTTCGGGTCGACCCCGATCAACCCGTCCATTCAGTGACCACGATGGATCAGCTGCTTGGCGACGCCGTGCAGCTGGATCGATTCGCCATGTTGCTGATCACGCTCTTCGCCGTTGCCGGGCTCATCACCGCGGCCGGTGGCGTGTACGCCCTGCTCGCGTATACGGTGGTGCAACGACGCCGTGAAATTGCGCTGCGGATGGCGCTCGGGGCGTCACCGCGCCGGGTCGCACGATCGATCGTGATGGAATCGCTGGTGCTTGCCGTTGCCGGCGGCGCGATCGGCCTCGTCGGTGCGGCTGCCGGCAGCCGTTACGCGCGCACGCTGCTCTTTGGTGTGGCGCCGCAAGATCCAGTCACGCTGGTGACGGCCATGGCCGTGCTCCTCATGGTGGTGGTGGCGGCCAGTTGGTTGCCGGCGCGCCGCGCGGCGCTGACCGACCCGGCACGAGCGATGAGGATTTGAGCGCGCGAGAGCGGGAACGATAGCCGGCTCACCTCGAGGACGATGCGACAGTTGACTTCGTGACGGCGCAAGCACATAGTTCGTGCGCTCTCTACCCCCAATGCTCGAAACGGAGGAACTATGATGCGGAAGGTTCATGTGTATGCGGTGCTCGCTGGGTTCGTGACGATGATGGGTGTGATCGTTGCGGCGCGCTCGAGTCCACAAGTGTTTCGAGTTCGGGACGACTGCGATCCCGCGACATTCAACGCCGCAGGCTTCGGGCAGATCTGCAATCCAAACTTCAACGGCGATACGACCTTTGCCGAGTTCATCGCGGAGCTCACGGAAGATCAGCAAATCGGGTCTTGGCGGTTCAATCCGGACAGCGTCGGGCTGGACCGGGGGCAGGGGACGGCGTTCGAGAGCCGCGCCGGCGAATTTCATACGTTTACGAGGGTGGCCGCATTCGGCGGCGGCATCCTTCCGGGTTTGAATGACCTGTCGGGCGCCGGCGCGACGGTGCCGGAATGCGGCGTCCCTGGCACCCTTGCGTTGCCGCCAAGCGCCACGCATATTTTTGTTCGCGACGGCGCAACGTTTGATGGCCCGACTGCCGGCAGCTCGGCGCTTCCACGGGGAACCACGAAGTGGCAGTGCTGCATCCATCCGTGGATGCGCTCTGAGGTCAAAGTCAGGTAGTCCCGTCGGCATCATCCGAACTCGCAGCGAGAGGTCGCCGGATTCCGGCGACCTCTTCGCAAGCGGCGTATACTGCCGCGCATCATGAGTAAACGACGAAGTCTCACGTGGACCGCCGTGCCCCTGCTCGGGCTGTGCGGGCTCGGCCTCGTGCTGTCGCGATCGGATCCAGGCATGGCGCAGGGCTCCGTTCGGCAAGCGCCGATTTTCGAAGTCGATCCGTTCTGGCCGAAGCCGCTGCCCAATCATTGGGTCACGGGATCGACGATCGGCCTCTCGGTGGACGCGCAGGACCGCGTCTGGACGATTCACCGGCCGAACACGGTCGAGGACAACTTCAAGGCGGCCGACATCAAGGTGGGCGATGCGCGCGGGCGAGACGACGAGGCTTTGCCTGGCCGCCCCGGGGAGGCGGCGACCGACGCGTTCATCGGCAAGTGCTGCAAGGTCGCGCCACCGGTATTGGTCTACGACCAGGCTGGAGGCCTCGTGAAATCGTGGGGCGGCCCAGGGAAAGGGTATGACTGGCCCGACAGCAATCACGGCATCACGGTTGACCACGATGGCAACGTCTGGCTCGCGGGCAACGGTGAGAAGGACACGCAGCTGCTGAAGTTCAGTGGCGCCGGCCAGTTTCTCTTTCAGATTGGCACGCACGGCGTGCACAACGGCAGCAACGACATCGGAAATTTCTGGAAGCCGACCAAGGTGTTCGTCGAGGCGTCAACCAACGAGGTCTACGTCGCCGACGGCTATGGTAACCGCCGCGTCATCGTGTTCGACGCGGTGTCAGGCAAATACAAGCGGCACTGGGGCGCCTACGGGAGCCAGCCCAGCGACGAAGCCGTTCCGGCGTACACTCCGACCGGTCCGCGCTCGAAGCAATTCAACACGGTGCACTGCGCCGTGGTGTCGAGCGATGGCTTCGTGTATGTCTGCGATCGGGTCAACGATCGCATCCAGGTCTTTCGCAAGGACGGCACGTTCGTCAAGGAGGCGGTCGTCGACGCCCACACGTTCCGCTCGGGGTCGTTATGGGACATGGCGTTCTCACGAGACCCCCAGCAGACCTACATCTACGCGGCCAATGGCGTCGATCAGAAGATCAACATCCTGCTGCGCAGCACGCTCGAAGTGCTGACGTCGTTTGGCGATGGTGGCCGCGGCCCCGGACAGTTCTTCGGCGTCCATAACCTCGCGACCGATTCCCATGGCAATCTCTACACCGCCGAGACCTACACAGGTGCACGCGTGCAGCGCTTCCTCTACAAGGGCATCGCGCCGGTGACGAAGGCAGAGCAGGGCGTGGTGCGGCCCAAAGGTCGCTAAGCCAGCCAGGAGCAACGCATGCAGACGCGCCAACTCGGCAACAGCAACCTCAACGTCTCGGCGCTCGGACTCGGCTGCATGGGACTCAGCACCGGCTATGGCCCGGCGGTCGAGACGCAGCAGGGCATCGCGCTGATTCGCGCGGCCGTCGAGCGCGGCGTCACCTTCTTCGACACCGCCGAAGTCTACGGCCCGTTCACCAACGAAGAGCTCGTCGGCGAGGCGCTTGCCCCGTTTCGCGATCGCGTGGCGATCGCGACCAAGTTCGGGTTCAGGATTGAAGGCGGCAAGCAGAGCGGCCTCGACAGCAGGCCGGCGCACATTGTGGAAGTCGCCGAGGCCTCGCTGAAGCGATTGAAGGTCGATGCGATCGATCTGTTTTATCAACACCGCGTTGACCCGGACGTGCCGATCGAAGACGTCGCCGGCGCGGTGAAAGACCTGATCCAGCAGGGGAAGGTCAAGCACTTTGGGCTGTCCGAAGCAGGTGTGCACACCATCCGCCGCGCCCACGCCGTGCAACCGGTTACGGCACTACAGAGCGAGTACTCCATGTGGTGGCGCGAGCCTGAGGCGGAAGTGCTGCCGGCGCTCGAACAGCTCGGGATCGGGTTCGTTCCGTTCAGCCCGCTTGGCAGGGGCTTCCTGACCGGAAAGATCGACGAGGCGACCACGTTCGACAACACCGACTTCCGCAACATGGTGCCGCGTTTTTCTCCAGAGAATCGGAAGGCGAACCAGGCGTTCGTGGACTGGCTGACCGCGCTCGCTGAACGGAAAAAAGCGACGCCGGCGCAGATTGCGCTCGCCTGGCTGCTGGCGCAGAAGCCGTGGATCGTTCCCATTCCAGGGACGACGAAGCTCCATCGCCTCGAGGAGAACATCGGAGCGGGTGCCGTCGAACTGACGCCCGACGATCTGCGCGACATCGACAGCGCCGCCGCGCAGATCACGGTGCAGGGCGCCAGGTACCCCGAGCACCTGCAGCGATTAGTCGGGCGATGACCGCACCGGCGCCGAACGTTGGCGGGCCCGGGTTGCAGTAGGCTAGGACGTTATGCGCATGGTCCCACTCTTTCTGATCGTTGCGGCCTGGTTGGTGGCTGCCTCGGCCGGGGCACAGCCGGCCGTACCCGCGGCGCAACCGGCCGCACCCGCAGCGCCATTGCCGCCGGGACAGAGTATCGATCCCTTTCCGCTACCCATCCCCGAGCGAGACGGCGTGATCCGCGTGAACGCCCGCGAGTTTGCCACGCTGCCGGACATTGCCGGCGTGCCGGCGCGGATGATGAACCTGGAAGACCAACCCGCCACGCGACGCTTGTTCGTGAACGACATGCGCGGCCCGCTTTACAGCGTGAGCTACGACGGTGCCGCCGTCAGGCTCTACGTGGATATCAACGATCCGGAATGGGGCGTCGGCGTGCAGTCGGCCGGCCGCGAGCGCGGCTTTCAGAGCTTTGCGTTCCATCCGCAATTCGGCCAGGCCGGCTCGCCCGGGTTCGGCAAGTTCTACACTTACACCGACACGACCAACCAAACGCCCCCGGCCGATTTCACCACCGCTAATCCCGCGACCACGCACGACACCGTCCTGCTCGAGTGGACGGCGAAGACGCCGAGCGCTGCCGCCTACGACGGCGCCCTGCCGCGCGAATTGCTGCGGCTGCGGCAACCGTTCGCGAACCACAATGCGGGTCAGCTCGCGTTTCATCCGCTCGCGCAGCCGGGCAGCCCCGAGTTCGGCCTGTTGTACATGGGCGTGGCCGACGGCGGCAGCGGCGGCGATCCGATGCGCCTGGCACAGAACGTCGCGTCGGCATTCGGCAAGATCTTCCGCATCGATCCACTCGGTTCGAACAGCCGCAACAAGAAGTATGGAATTCCGCCGGGCAATCCGTTCGTGAACGCCAAGGACACGCTGCCGGAGATCTACGCGCTCGGCGTGCGCAACCCGCAGCGTTTTGCCTGGGACTCGCAGAACGGCAACATGTTCGTCGCCGACATCGGCCAGAACATCGTCGAAGAGATCAGCCCCGTCGCCGCGGGCGCGAACCTGGGATGGAACGACTGGGAGGGCAGCTATCGCTTCATCAGCCGCCAGGCGGTGAGCCTCGAGAAGCCCCGCAGCGATCCGGGCATGACGTATCCCGTAGCCGAGTGGGGACAGCTCGACCCGCTGCTGCAGAGCAGCTCGGCGGCGAGCGGCTTGATCGTGTACCGCGGCAAGGAGATTCCACAGCTGTCGGGCCTCCTCGTCTTCACCGACATGCCGAGTGGCGAAATGTTTTACGTCAGCGCCGACAAGCTGCCGGCGGGAGGCCAGGACGCCATCCGTCGCATCGTGATCGGTACCGAGGGCGATTTCAAGACGGTGCTCCAGGTGATCCAGGCCAGGAACCAGGCGCAGGGACAGAAGCCGGCGACCCGCGCCGACCTGCGGATCAGCGCCGGGCCGGCGAACCAGATCTTCCTGCTGAACAAGGCGGACGGCGCGATTCGCGTGCTGGCGCCGTGATTCGAAACCCGCGCTTGCTCTTCGCCGTCTCCACCGTCCTGACCTTGATTCCGTTGCTGGTCTCGGGTCAGCGGCCGACCAGCGCTGGCCACCCGAATTTCGAGGGCATCTGGAACTCGGCGACCGCCACGCCACTCGAACGTCCGGCCGAGTTGAAGAACAAACCATTCTTCACGCCGGACGAAGCGGCGAAGTGGGAAGAACAGTTCATTCAACGCAACGCCGATCCCCCGCCCGGAGCGGCCAAACCCACCGGCGGCACCGGAACCTACAACGCGTTTTTCCGCGAGTTCGGCACGCGCGTCGTCAAGACGCTGAGGACTTCGATCATCACTGAGCCGGCCGACGGCCGTATTCCCGCGCTCACCCCGGCTGCGGCCGAAGTGAAGGGGCGCCGTCTCGAGGGCCTGAAGAAGTTCGAGAACCCGGAAGACTTGGGCCTTCAGGATCAGTGCCTGTCGTTCCTCACCTCCGGGCCGCCGATGCTGCCGTATTCCTACAACAGCAACTACCAGATCGTTCAGACCGCGGCGGCCCTGCTGATTCACGCGGAGATGATCCACGACGCCAGGATCATTCATCTGGATGGCCGTCCGCACGTGTCACCGCGGATCAGGCTCTCGTCCGGCGACTCGATCGGGCGGTGGGAGGGCGCCACCCTCGTGATCGACACCACGAATTTCGACGATGGTGGCGGGTTCTACGGTGACGCGGGCGGCAACTTCGGCTGGGACCGCAATCTGCATTTGATCGAGCGTTTGCGTCTCTTCGATGCCGATACGCTGCTGTATCAGTTCGAGATCGACAACCCATCGGCGTTTACGCAGCCGTGGAAAGGCGAGCTGACGATGACGCGCTCGACCGAGCGCATCTACGAATTCGCTTGTCACGAAGCGAACTACTCGTTGACGAACATGTTGAGGGGATACCGCGCCGCCGAACGAAAACGACGCTAGATCCGCCCTGCGGCACCAACCGGCGCCGGTCGATCGGCCGCCTGGATGTTTGCTCCGCTCACTTCGGATCGGGCGACGTCAGAACCGAATCGCCCCACACGATCTGGTCACCCCAGACGATTTGGTCGCCCCAGACGATCTGGTCACCCCAGACGATCTGGTCGCCCCAGACGATCTGGTCGCCCCAGACAATCTGGCTCGCCGACGTCCGCGAGGCCAGCTCACCCCAGAGTAGTGATTTCGGCGCGAGCGCCGCCACCGGATTGGTGAGACCGAGCAGGTTGAGGTCGCCGAAGGTCAGGAACCACGGATTCACCCACAAGCTGGATGCCTCGGCCGCCGACAGGTTACGAGTCCCGATGCCCGCATCGAGACGACCGGCGAGCGTGCCCATATCCCAGAACGAAACGCCGCTGCCAGTGGTTTGCGCGCCACCCACTGTGGTGGTGACCGCCGCCGTCGCCGGCGCGGTCACGTCGTTGCTATCCAGAGTTACGGCGGCGGTTCGAGCCAGGACCCGGCCATTCACGCTGACGCCGGTCGTAACCGTGATGCTCGCCATCGCCAGAATATTTCCTGCGAACGACGTGCCCGTTCCCAGCGTCGCCGAACTGCCGACCTGCCAAAACACGTTACCGGGGGACGCGCCGTTCGTCAGCACGACCGACGAGGCGCTCGCCGTCGTAATCGTGCTCCCCATCTTGAAAATGAATGCCGCGCCGGCATGGCCCTGGGCGTTGAGCGTGACCGTTCCCGTCAGCTGCGCCGACGACGAAAAACAGTACACGCCCGGGGTGAGCGTTTGTCCGCCCAGGTCCCGCCCCGTCAAATCCTGGGTGCACGCCAAATTGACCAGGCTGTCGTACGCCGCGGTCACGGCCTCTTGGGCCGCCAACGCCTCGCCGTCAGCGCTGTGGATTGTGCCGGACACGACGCGCCCGGGAGCGAAGCCGGTCACCGCGGTGCCTGGGCTGACGCCCAGATGTCCGGTGATGACACTGGCGCCGGTATTGGTTACCGTCGCGGCGCCCAACACCGCGAAGTCTTGGGCGGCACCGAGCGACGGAGCGGTCAGCGCCGAGGCCGGAGAAGCGCCGTAGACGGCAATCTGACGCGAGGCCCAGAAATTCACGCTGCCTGCGCCGGCGCTCATCAGGCCCGCGTCGGGCATGGCCGTAGCACCGTTCTGCAACGCGAACTTCACTTGTGTGGGAGACAGATTCGGAGATCCCTGCAGGAGCAGCGCGACGCCACCGCTGACAATCGGCGCAGCCATGCTGGTGCCGCTCAGACGCATGTACGCATTATTGCCACCGCCCGCCGCATGCATCCATGGATACATAGCCGGCAGGAACGCACCGTCGGCCTGCAGCGAGAGGATCCGAATACCGGGCGCGACCACGTCAGGTTTCACCGCGCGGTCGTACGCCGTCGGACCGCGAGAGCTGAAGCCCGCCACGGTGTCGTCCGATCGATCGACCGTTCCCGACGTGTTGAGGGCGCCGACCGTGATCGCATATGGCGAGTTCCCCGGCGAGGAAACCCCGCCCAGGATCATGCGGCCGTCGGACGCTTTCCCGAGGTTGCCTGAGGAGGCGACCACCACAATCCCGGCCTGGACCGCCTGGTTGACCACCTGGCACAGCGGGTCGGTGGCGCAGGCCTCCATCACGGGATGGCCAAGCGACAGATTGATGACGCGGATGTTGTAGCGCACGCGGTTGGCGATGACCCATTCGATGCCGGCGATGACATCGCTGGTGAAGCCGCCGCCGTCAGCGTCGAGCACCCTGACATTGATGAGGTTCGCGCCGGGCGCGATGCCGCCGGCATACTCGGCCGCGACGCCGAGGGCCGGCGCCGGGTCGCCGGCAATGATTCCTGCGACGTGTGTTCCGTGGCCGTACTGGTCTGTGACCTGCGAATCGCCGCTGACGAAGCTCACGTTCGCGACGACGCGTTGCCCGAGCGCCGAGTGCGGCGTGATGCCGGAATCAACGACCGCGATGCCGATGCCCCGCCCGTCAACTCCCGGAATGCCGAGCAGCCCGACCAGCAGCATGTTGCCGGCGCGGGTTTGATCAGCCCCCGTCGACGCGTCGGAGACTATTGTCGAACTGCTCACGGGCGAATCGCCGGATAGAAGGTCGACGTCACCCGCCAGGGCACTCAGTTCTGCGCTGTTTGCCAGCACCACAGCAGCGCCACGCATCCGCTTGACGATGCGCAGTCGGTGACGAGAGGCCAGCAAATCGAGTTCGGAATTCGTCCCGCGCACGATGATGCGCTCGCGCCGGGTTGTCTTGCGCGCCTGATGCCTGGTCAGATCAGCGGACAGGTGCGCCTGGCCGTTCGCTCTCCTGTCGCCGTCCGAGCCCCGCCGCTGCGCTTGCGCAGGCACGAGCGTGAGACACGAGCATGCGACCAGGACAGCGACGACGAAGCTGACAGTCTTGCCGGTCACGAAGTAACGACAATCATGATGTGGGGCATCCCAGAAAAACGTCTATTAGACTTTAATGAACTGTAACAACATCCATAGCAAGAGCAGCTCCGGCTGAGCTAAATGTCGGATTAAGACTATAACTTGTTGCTTAAGAAGGCTTTAATTGACTAGAGAAAACGGACTTCGCCTGAGCACTAATGTTTCACAACAGAACATATAAGAGGCAAATAGAGCTTGAAATGAAGAGTAACTATATGTAATTCAGTTATTTACAGGAGAGTGTTCCCATTAGGTACTTTGTTTTCAGGGATGGAACACTTTAGCCGGGCATCGCTCTTATTGGTGGACGTTCCTCCTGAGGACTCCAAGCTGTTTGGCCATGACGCGGTGTGCAAAGTTGCACAGCCGAGTCCTTGGCGCTCTCATACCATCACCCCGAAAGGAGAACGCGATGTCAGTTGCCAAGGTGTCCGAGCTCAGCGCGACCTCGACCAAGAGCTTCGAGGACGCAATCCAGCAGGGTCTAGCCAGGGCTGTAAAAACGTTGCGGAACGTCAAGGGAGCGTGGATCAAGGA
>JANOZI010001196.1:0-1814 GCA_031429375.1 Acidobacteriota bacterium
CTGCTGATCTCGTACGCCTACATCCGCATGCTCGGCCCCGACGGCGTGACCGACGCGACGAAGTTTGCGATTCTCAACGCCAACTACATCAAGTCGCGGCTCGAGCAGCACTACGACGTGCTCTACACCCGCAAGAACGGCCGCGTCGCGCACGAGATGATCTTCGACCTGCGCGCCTTCAAGTCCAAGGGCGTGGAAGAAGGCGACGTCGCCAAGCGGCTGATGGATTACGGCTTCCACGCGCCGACCGTCTCGTTTCCGGTGCCGGGCACGCTGATGATCGAGCCGACCGAAAGCGAATCGAAGGCCGAGCTCGATCGCTTCTGCGACGCGCTGATCGCCATCCGCTCGGAAATCGACGACGTCGTCAGCGGCAGGGCGGATGCGAAAGACAACGTGCTGAAGCATGCGCCGCACACCGCGGCGGCGGTGTGCGCCGACGACTGGCCGCACGCCTACTCGCGCGAGCAGGCGGCCTTTCCGCTGCCGTGGGTGCGTGCGAACAAGTTCTGGCCGAGCGTGGGCCGCATCGACAACCCGTACGGCGACCGCAACCTGATGTGCGTTTGCCCGCCGATGGAAGCCTACGAATAGGCGG
Organism: Acidobacteriota bacterium; assembly: GCA_031429375.1. GTDB lineage: Bacteria > Acidobacteriota > Vicinamibacteria > Vicinamibacterales > UBA2999 > 12-FULL-67-14b. The sequence goes on from JANOZI010001196.1 coordinate 599, forward strand.
CCGGTACCGAGACGGCGTCCTCCACGCAGGGGAGCGGAATCCAGGCGGTGACGGTGGTCCCTTGACCCGGAGCACTTGAGATATCGACGCGGCCGCCAAGAATGGCGGCGCGTTCCCGCATTCCCAGCAAACCCAGAGATTTGGACGGGGCAGGATTCGCCTGGTCAAACCCTCGGCCGTTATCGTGAATCAACAGCACCAGCCGGTTCCCTTGCTTCTGCAGGACCACCTCGGCCCGCGTGGCCTCGGCGTGGCGCGCGACATTGGTCAGCGTCTCCTGGAGAATGCGAAACAGGGCGGTCGACGCGTTCGCCGTCACCGCTTCCCTGGTGAGCAGCCGGACGGTGCACGGAATACCGGAACGGGCCTCGAATTCCTGGACCTGCCATTCGACGGCGTCCGCCAGGCCGATGTCCAGGACCGCGGGCCGTAGTTCGGTCGAGATTCTTCGAATCGACTGAATGATGCTGTCGGCCAGTTTCCGCGTCGCGCGAATGCGCTCGAGCATCCCGCCCTCCCTCGGCATCCGAAACTCCAGCCAGGCGAGGTCCATTTTTACCGCCGTCAACGACTGGCCCAGTTCGTCGTGGACTTCCCTGGAGATCCGGGCCCGTTCCTCCTCCCGCACGGACAACAGGTGGGCGGCAAGTTGACGCAGCTGTTCGGTGGATGCCCGCAGCAGTCGCTCGCTCTCGACCAACTCGGCCGTGCGCGAGAGGCGCAACAGGTTTCTCACCCGCACGCACAGTTCGGCGCGATCGACCGGTTTGGCGAGGAAGTCCTCGGCGCCGGCGTTCAGCCCGAGCATTCTGGCCGCGCGATCGTCCAGGGCCGTGATGATGATGATGGGAATGTTCCTGGTTGCGGGGTTGGCCTTGATCGCGCCTACCACCTGGTAGCCGTCCATTCCGGGCATCAGGACATCGAGCAGGATGAGGTCGGGCGCGTGTTCCGCGACCATGGCGAGCGCTTCCGGGCCACTGGCCGCGCTCTCGAGGAAAAAGCCTTCGGGCCGGAGCATGCCCTCCAGGACCAGCCTGTTGGCGAGCTTGTCGTCCACGACCAGAATGCGTGCCTGCAGGTCGGTGATGTCAGGGCTCGCGTTCATCATGCGACACGATAGCCGTTCTTGCCGGCGCGCTTGGCGTCGTACATCGCCCCGTCCGCGCACTTCAGCAGCGTGGCGGCGTCCTCGCCATGTCCGGGATAGATGCTG
>JANOZI010001197.1:0-14887 GCA_031429375.1 Acidobacteriota bacterium
TGCCAACTGGGGCTTTCAACTGGCATGGCGCGGCCGCGAGCGCGCGTTCCTGGCGGGCGTCAAGATTGCCGCGGTCATCGCCCTGATCATCCCGGCCCTCGCCGTGCTGCTGCCGCTGTTCGTATTCGTCCTCGGTCCGCAACGCGCGCTGCTGCACGCGGCGCTGGGCCTTGCCGGCGCGATCGTGCTGCTCGAGGCGCTGATGCTGAACTACGACAAGGTGCCCTTCACTTGCACCTACGTGCCAACCGAGAACATGAAGGTACTCGCGCCGGTTTACGCGATCGCGTTTCTTGTTGGCGCATCCCGGTTCGCACGGATGGAAAATGACGTCCTCTTGACCGGGAACCCACTCAGCGCGCTGTTGACGCTCGCCGCCCTGTTCGTGATCCTTCGCGTGTGGTCGCTGAAGCGCGGCCGTCGCGCGGAGGTGGAGTTCAACGAAGCGCCCAGCGGTTTTCAGCGGCTGGGGCTGGATATGTGACTCGTTGGGGCCTGGGGGCTTGCGCCGACAATTCAGCCACGGAAACACAGAAACACGGAAGTACAGAACAATCTTTCACATCAAATGAGTGTCACGGGTTCGAATCCCGCGGGGATTGCTTCACTCGCGACCATTGCATTACACTGTAGTGCATGGCTCGCAAGAGTGAAGTCTACACGTGGCGCGTCTCCGCATCGATGAAGGCCAGCCTCGAAGAGGCGGCGCGCAATACGAATCGAAGCGTCGCCAATTTGTTAGACGAGATCGTCGCTGAACGACTCGATGCGACCGGGCGAACTGGCGAGTCGGAAATGGCGCAACAGCGCCGCCTCCATGCCCGCGCCGCTCGTTTCGCCGGACGGTTCTCCGGCACCGACCCGCTTCGGAGTACGAAGGCCAGGGCTCGGGTTCGAGCGCGCCTAACCGAACGGCGCGCCCGTGTACATTAAGGCGCTCGCCGACACCGGGGCCTTGCTGGCGTACCTCGACGCCGCGGACCGGTGGCACGAGCGCTGCCGGTCGGCGTTCGGGCAGTTTCGACTGCCGCTGACGACATCAACGGCCGTCCTGACGGAGCTGTTTCACCTGGTCGGCGATAATCCGCGCGAGCTGGACATCACCTGGAAGTTCGTCCGCTCTGGTGCGCTCACCGTCGCGTCTCTATCTGATCGGGACCTGCCTGACATCGAGGCGCTCATGCGCAAGTATCATGACCGGCCAATGGACTACGCGGACGCCACCCTCGTGCATCTGGCACAGCGTGAGTCGCTCTCGACGGTTTTCACGATCGACCACGACGACTTTGAGACCTACCGGGTCGGTGGACGCAAGCGGCTACGCATCCTGCCGTCCAGGTGATGGACCAGAAGTCTTGTGGATGAATTCTCCTGGTCTTCTGGACTCCTGTTATTAATCTCCGGGCTCGCGTCAGCGTCGATTCGAGGCGTCTCACTCGACAATCAGCAGGGCGGCCCGGAGCTCCGAGATGTGTTCGACCTTCATTGGCGTCGTGCCGACGACGATCGTGGGGTCGGTGTACGACGGCAGCGTCATGCTCCTGGCGACGTAGATCCCGGCCAACGCCGAGCGGAGCTCGATGATGTGCTGCGCGCGGATCGGGGTCGCGCTGCTCGACGACAGGCCGGTATCGCTCCACGTGATCGCTGACAAGCTCAGGCCCGCGCGCACCGTGTTGATACGCTGCCGCAGGTCGGTGATGTGCGACGCCATGATGGGGCTGACGTAGCGCGTCAGCACGGACACGGGCACCAGCGGCGCGATCGTGCAGAGGAGACCGTCGATCTCGGGCCTGGTCGTCGGGGTGCACGACGCTGGTGGTCTCGGCAAGACGGACGCGCTCGTGTGGTAGACCTGGAAATTGTCCGTCTCGACGCCGTTGTAGGCATAGACGCGCGCTTCATCCAGCTTGCCCAGGCACTCCGGGGCATTGGCGACGTCGCGAACCATTTCAATGTTGAAGGTCGTCTGCCCCGGCATCGCCGCAAAGCGGGTGTTCTTGATCACGATCAGTTTGTTCTGCATCCAACAGCCGTTGACCGAGCCGTTGGTGGGGACGACGACGTTGTCGACATTGCGCAGGTAGGAATTCTCGATGATGAGGTTCGGTTCCGGACCGAAGCCGGCCTCGGGCGCCGTGATGCCCTCTTCCATGCCTTGAATATCCGCGTCGCGAATGATAATCCCCTTCGACGAATAGTCCGCCGCGAAGACGCCGTTGCCGCAACACCGGCTCAGCGAGGTGAAGCCGCCGCGGATCTTCAGGCGGTCGAAGGTCACCTTCTGGCCGGGATACATGTACACGGCCTTGTTGTAGATGTGCCACAACTTCAGGTCCCGAATCCGGCTTTCCTGCGCGTTCGCCGAGGGTTGCGGATCTTCGGAGCTGAGCCACCAGTAGGTCAGTCCGCCTTGCATGGCCCCATACGCTTCGTTGTTGTCGAACTGGAGCAGCGGCAGGTTGTTGCCGCTGACGCTGGTGTATTGATCAACGCCGCCCATGAAGGTATCGGCGCCTTTGAATTTCGGGACCTTGATGGGCCCCAGGAACCGGAATTGGAACACGAATCCATACGCGGCTTCCGTCGTCGGGTTCTGAAAGTTCGCCGCCACGTTGTTGGTGACGTAGTTATTGGGCCCCCGGAACCAGAAGCCGACGCCTTCGGTGCCCAGCGCCATTCTCGCCTCGGACACCGCGTCGTTGGGCTCGCCGATGCCGCGCAGCGCGAAGTTGTGGTCGAACAGGTTGAAACTCTCCGACCCGTCCTCGGTCGCCACCGACGAGCCGTTGTAGTTGTAGATGACGTTGTCCTGGATCAGTCCATAGTGGCTGCCGTGCACGGCGATGCCCCACTTGAACTGCGTCGCGGCTGACCCGCCGTCCACCGCGGTGCCTATCAGCGTGAATTGGTAGCCGTTGGCGGGTGTGGGCAACGGACCGCTCAGGTGATGCATGTGCACCGGGTAGCGGCCGATGAGATTCGTCGTGGAATTCAGCGGCAAGAACTTGGTGCGGCCCAGGTCCTTGAAGAGGACGTAGCGCATGTCGACGTCCGCCACGTGCGTGGCAAGGGTGTGCCCCCGAGTGCCGGCAGCATCCTCCGAGCGGATGATGACGTTCCTGGTCAGGTTCCCCACGTGCGGCAGGAAGCCCGGATCCAGCACGCCGTTCTGGTCCTTCGCGCCACGGTGGTCGTACGTCAAGGCGCTGTTAAGCGTGACCGTGAGGCCGTCCCCTGAAATGGCCTGGACGGTTCGTTCTTCCCACTGGTTGGCGATGTTGACCCAGCCGTTGACTTCGCTTTCTTTGACGTGCCGCGTATCGGGCAGGACAAGCCGGTCGCCGATCCTCCAGCCGGACACCGGCGCCGACAATGTCAACGTCATGTTGCCGGCGCGCGGCTCGGTCGCAACGCGCACGAATGTCGGCGTCCGCGGGCTGCCGTGCATGGTCGCTGTGCCGAAGATCATGAGGCCCGTGCCGAACTGCAATGGGTCGGTCACGCTGCCGCCGAGCGGCGAATTGGCGATGATGATTTCAGCCGTCACACCGGCGTCGATCGGTGTGACCGCGGTCCCCACTTGAAGAATGCCGCGCGTGCCCATGCCCATCTCGCCGGCCATGACCTGGAGGTTCGTCACCTTCAGCCGGGTATTCACGGCATTGGCAAACGCGAGGGTGCCGTCCACGGCGATCGTGTACGCGACGGCGGTGGTGTCGTCGATGGTGACAGTATGTCCGGCCACGACGCGGACGACGTGGTTGAGGGTCGGGACCTGGCCGCCCAGCCACGTGGAAGGGTTGGACCAGTTACCGCTCTGCGCCGATGCGACGGCCGGGCGAGAGAGGTCCGCCGAAAAATCCGGAATGCTTTCCGGGAGCGTGACCGCAACAGTGGCGTCGCCGGACTTCATCGCCGCATGCTGGTGCGCATGCGCTGCCGGTGCCGCGCTAGAGCCGTCGGGCAAGGGCGACGCGCTTGCGCTGAGATGAGAAGCGCTCCCGATCGCGAATAGAAAAATGGCGACGCCGTGGGCGAGCCCGGCTCGCCGCACCGGCCGGAGGATTCGGTTGATGCCCATTGCCTCTGTCGTCATCGTGACTTTGTGGCCCCTCTCTGCAATTCCCCTGACAGAGGTGGGTGTTGTATCGGTCGCCCAGGGATTCCAGGCAAACGGCCGAGATAGCGTCCGTTATTTGCCCGATTTCCGCGCTGAATTCGTCAAAGCGTCAACAGCAGAGCTGCGCTCTTGGCACTGCCGTGTGCAGCTGCACAGACACAATCGTCAGGCGTCTTACAATTTTGAGGCGGCCCCGCCCCGCGCTTTCGTGCACACAGCAAGCATGTCGATGCGGTCGTCGCTAGCAGGACGTTTCCGTGGTCACTCCGCGACGCAGCCGCTTCACGACTCGCCAGCGACGGCATCGGGCAGCACGGCAAGGATATCTTCGAGGAATGGGACATCCTCAGGTTCGCCCAATACGGACGGACGCATCCGCTCGCCACTGGTCGGCAGCACCCAGACGTTGCTCGTTGCGCCATCCGTCAGCGGCATCGTCAGCCACTTGCCATCCGGTGACAGGACGGGCGTGAACAGCCTCCGGCTCACAGGGACGCGCGACCCGGCCACCCGGGGCCAGCAGTTCCGACGGACCGTTCTCTGGGCGGGCCCTGCGGATTTCGTAGTCCACAATGCCGTTCGTCGTGGTGAGGTAGTGCGCGAAATACAACGCCGAGCCGTCACGCGTCAGAGATGGAGCGACGGCGTTGTCACACCGTACGGAAATCGCCGGCCCTCCATCGATCGCCGCCTTCTCGATGCAGCGCGTGTCGTCTTTGCTCCGTGAGTAGTAGATCCATCGGCCGTCGGTGGACCAGTTCGCGGCGGATCGCCCAACGTGTCGCCCTCGACCAGCTCGAGCACCAGGGCCGGCACGCCGCCGGCGTCCTCGAAACCGTAGACCCGCCAATGTGAATGATGCAGGCTCCGGGCCGAAGCCCGGAGCCTGAGGCCTGTCTAGAACCGCATCTGCATCGCCAGCCGCAGCAGCCGCGGCTGGAGCACATCGAGCGGCTGTCCCAGGGACGAACCAAAGGTGATGTTCTGGTTCTTGACATAGCTGACGTTGAGCGCGTTGAAGACGTCGGCCTGGCCAGAGAACTGGTAGATGCCGATTTTGAAGATCTTCCGCACCCCGACGTCCACCTGGTGCAGCTGCGTGTAATACGCCGCGCCAGGCGCAACGAGCGCGAGGACCAGCGAGGCCGGCGTCAGATTGGGGATGACCAGCGCACCCGGCGTGCATGGTCCCGTGCAGTCGGCCGCGTAGCGGGTCGTTCGACTGATGCTCCAGTTGGTGCCAAGCTCCCGGCCGGCATAGCTCTGGTACGCGAGGTTGGCCTGAAGGTCCCACGGGAACCGGTACGATCCGGCCACCTTGAACTCGTGCCGCATCGGCAGGCCGAGCGCGCTCTGATCGCAGAACCGGAAGGTGTTCGGGTCTGATCGCGAGTCGCACTGCACGTCGATCAGCCGGTCAAACGTCCAGCCGCCAAACATCGTGGCTTTGCCGAGCCGCGCATTGAACCCCAGCTCGACACCGTTGTAGGTCCGGCGGCGAAGCGCCGAATCGGTCGACGTGATGTCCACCTGATCGACCAACCCTCTCTTGTCGGCGTTCAAATTGTAGGCGGGGATGATCTCGCCGTTCAGCGGGCTGACGACGTTGACCAGGGTGTAGTCGCTGAGCGACACCAACAGGTTGTCGGTCCTGCGCTGGTCGTAGGTGCCGCGGCGATACCAGGCGGCCGTGACCGCAAAGCCGGGCCTGAGCTGGTGCTGCACGCCCGCGCTGTATTCGAGGTCGTACTCACGCTGGATATCGGCATCGGGACGGATGCTCGTGAGCGGCAGCCCGAACGACGCGTTGTTGCTCGGCCCGATCTCGTTGTCCTGGGCGACGTTGTCGCGGTTGAGGTCATTCCAGGTCCGTGTGTCTGACTGGAGCTGGAGCGGGTTGTAGCGCTGCGCGAAGCCGAGCGTCTGTCCTCGCACGTACTGGCTGAAGGTCGCCTTCAGCGCCGTTCGCGCGTTCCCGAACAGGTCATAGGCCACACCGAACCGGGGCGCCACATCGAACCAGTTGGGCATGCCGGGGACTTCCTTAAAGTTCCTGGCGGGCGCGAATCGACCGCTGCCGATCTCCTGTGTCGAGATCTTGCCGCTGAAATACTCCAGGCGCACGCCGGCGTTGACCGTCAACCGGTCGATCCTCCAGGAGTCCTGGGCGAAGATGCCGAGGTCGGCGTTCAGGAATTCCTTGGCGCGCACCGGAGTGTTATAGACGCGCACCGAGTCGGGCACGCCGTTTCGATATAGCTGGACCAGGTCGCCGTTGATGTCGCGCTCGGTCGTATAGTCGCCGAACCCCCACTGTGCCCCGACTTTGAACGAGTGGCTCCCGGTCACGTACGACGCCGTGCTGGACGCCACCCACTTCTTCGGATCGATGCCGCTGGTCGGGGCCACGATGCCGTCGTAGTTGGTGAGCAGCACCAGGTCGTTCTTGCCGATTTGGGTATACCACTCCGGCGTCCCACGCTCCTTCTGGATGCCCGGCTGATAGCGCGCGGTGTAGTACTCGGAGTTGGTCGCGAAGCCGCCCTCGACCAGGAGGCGGCTGGTGACCACCGACGTCCACTTCGCCTGTCCCGTGTAGTAGAGGGCGTTGTTGGGATTGCGCCGGCGCGCGGCGGTCTCCGGATCCGTGAGCGCGCCCATCTCGTGCCCTTTGAACTTGGGATAGCGGTCGTGGTACACGGTGAACTTGTTCCTCGGGGACGCCTGCCAAGTCAGCCGGAGCATCTGATTCTGAACCCACTGGTCTTCGATGCCGGGGCGGCCGTCCTTGTAGAAGTTGTTGGCAATGATGGAATCGGTCGCGATCCGGCGCCAAGTGGTGAAGAACCACAGCCGGTCACGCCTGATCGGACCGCCCACCGCGACGTTGAAGTCGGTGATCCGATCCACTTTGCTGCCCTGCCTCAGGCCCCGCGCGCGCAACTCGTCGGTGACGTTGTCGCCCTGCCACGATCCGTCGGTCCCGCCGACAAAGACCGCGCCGCTGAGGGCGTTGCCGCCCTCCTTCGGGATCATGTTGATCCGGACACCGCCGCCCGAGACATCAGCGCCGATGCCGCTGGTCTGGTAGCTGACCTCGGCATTCGCCGCGTCGCTGAAGTAGGCCTGCACCTGTCCGTCGTTCATCAGGCTGTTCAGGTTCATGCCATCCACCTGCACCGTGGTGTCGGTCTGACGCGACCCGTGCACGGTCATGTAGATCTGCTCCATCTGCTGGTTGCCGCCGACATCGGTGTTCGACATGCGGACGCCAGGCATGAGCGCCGCGAGCCCCGAATAGTTCCGCGCGGTCGGCAGTGAGTCCAGCGCCTCCCGATTGAGGACGTGCGTGCGCTGCGTGCTCTGCACGTCGACGACCGGTGTGTTGCCGGTGACCGTAATCGACTCCTCGAGCGAACCGACTTTAAGGTCAGCGTTGATGGTGGCGGTGAAGTTGCTCGGCAGCTCGATGCCATCGCGCCTGAGGGTGTTGAATCCCGGGAGCGAGAACGTCACCGTATAGGTGCCGGGCCGCAGATCCACGATGGTGAAAAGGCCCTCCGAATTCGCTACGGCCGTGCGGACCTTCTCGATCAATGCGGGACTGGAGACTTCGATGGTGACGCCGGGCAGCACCGCCCCACTGGTATCCCGGACGACGCCGCTAATCGCGCTCTGCGCGAACGCCGCCGCGGGCAGGAATAAAACCGCCGCTAACAGCACGCTGCGTCTGGCTATCGCCTGTGATCGCATAACCCTCTCCTTCTGTTAACGCCAGGTTCACGTGTGCCAACCTCCGGGCATGAGCGCCGACGCGACGTCCCGCCGAGGCGAGGCCACGGTCAACGGCGTGATTATAGGTGGGTCCTACCCAGTCCGGTCCAGACTTCGCCAAGGGGCGGGATCCGCCTCGCGGCCGGGCTGACGCCCGGCTCTCGACGCGGATACTCCTAAGGTCGGGACTTCGTGACCTTCGTGTCCTTCGTGGCTGACTTTGAGGTCTGTGTTTCTGTGCTTCCGTGTTTCCGTGGCCTGTTTGCGGGGTGCAGGTGTAAGTGTGGTCTGCGATTAGTGCGTCATACCATACAGCACGACATCAAGCCCAACGGCGTAGCCATTCGGCGAGAAGTTGAAGAAGAACTGGGGGTCCTCCCCTTCACGCTCCCACGCGTCGGAAATGTCGGTGTTGTGCGTCATCACCACCATCAGCCGGCCGTGCTCGTCGCTGATGCCGCGGAAATGCGGCTCGGCGCTCAGCTCGCCGCGCTCTGAGGTCGCGCCGCCGTTGCCCCGCCAGAAGCTGATGTTCGGAATCTGCGGCAGCCGGCCGATCTCGAACAGCGTGCGATAAATCGGGTGCTCCGGCGTCAGGTCGTGCATCGGGTAGCTCGCCGGCGGCAGCACCTTGCTGATCTGCTCGACCCACGCGTCCCACGCGTACGGGCCCCAGAAATCATCGACCCAGAGGAAGCCGCCCTTCCGCAGGTACTCGCGCAGCGCCGCCACCTCGGCGTCGTCGAAGAGCGCCGTGCCGACGTCGGTCGCGCTCAGGAACGGGCACTGGAACATCGCCGGGTCGGTCAGCCGCGCCACCAGGTGATTGGGATCGCCGGTCGCCTGCCGGCTGATATGGGTCTTGGTGAGCTCGGAGAGGCGGATCGAAAAGTTGATGTCCGCGTCCGGATAATCGGTGGTCCATCCCGAGCCGCCGGGCTCGCGGCGCGCGCTGTTGTACATCAACCGGCAGAAGTTGAAGCCGCCATCGAAGCTGGTGGCGTTAGGAAAGCGCGGCGGAAAGCGCCGCCCGTAGCCGCGGAAGCCGCCGAACTGGTCCTGCGCGGAAGCAATTGTGGCCGTGAGCAGGAGCGCGATCAGGAAGCCGCGGGCGATGCGAGGCATTGCGGCTCAGTGCGACATTGCGTAGACGACCGAGTTCAACCCGACCGCGTAGCCGTTGGGCGAGAAGTTGAAGAAGAAATTCGGGTCCTCGCCTTCGCGCTCCCATGAATCGGAGATGTCGGTGTTGTGCGTCAGCAGCACCATCACGCGGCCGTGCTTGTCGCTGATCGCCGCCATGTGCGCGCGGGCGCTGTATTCGCCCATCTCGGAGGTCTCGCCGCCGCTCTGGCCCCAGAACTGGATCGACGGCACCTGCGGGATCTTCGTGACCGGAAACAGCGTGCGGAAGATCGGATGATCGACGTCGAGCTCGCGAATCGGGTACTCGCTCGGCGGCAGCACCTTGGCAATCTCGCCGGCAAACGCCTCCCACGCCCACGGCCCCCAGAAATCATCGACCCAGAAAAACCCGCCCTTCAGCAGGTAGGCGCGCAGCCCGGCGACATCTTCGGGTGAGAAACCCGCGCTGCCCGGATCGGACGCGAGCACGAACGGGCACTGGAACAACGCCGGATCGGTGGGCCGCACCACCAGGTGATTGGGCTCGCCGCCGCTCAGCCCGACCTTGGTCTTGGTCAGCTCCGAGAGGCGGATCGAAAAATTGATGTCGGCGTAGGGATAGTCGGTGCCCCAGCCGAGGCCGCGCTGCTGGCTGCGCACGCTTTGGTACATGAGGCGGCAAAAGTGGAACGTGCCGTCGAAGTCGTCCTCGTCTGGAAACCTGGGGGGGGCGCCGGTCTCGCCGCCCCAGCCGCCTCGCCCGCCGCGAAACCCGCGCTGCGCCTCGGCGTTGAACGCGAATAACAAAGAACCAATGACGAATAACAAAAGGAGCCGTTTCATCTTCGTCGTTCGTTATTCGTAATTGGTTATTGGTTATTGGTTATTGCTTCTGCTTGGGCTTCGACAGCGAGCGGTAGTACTCCTCAACCAGCGCGCGGAATTCCGCGGGCACTTCCTCGGAGCCGTTGACCAGCGCGCGGTCGGACTCGTCGCCGGCCTTGCGGCGCAGCGCGTACTCGAAGCGCTTGAGGCCCTCGCTGACGAACGTCTGCAGGCGCTCGAGCTCGGCGGCGTCCTTGTAAACGCGGTCGGAGTCGAGCTCGCGCAGCCGCTTCATGATCTCGTCGAGATCCTTGGCGTCGACGTTCTGCTCGCGCAGCATGTTGCGCAGCTCCTGCGACTCGTTGGCCCAGCGGCGCGCTTCGCCGCGGAACTGGCGGATGTCGTCGGCGCTGAACCAGTCGCCCGGACGGCGATCGCCGTAGCCGCCCCACCCGCCGTCGCGGAATCCACCGGCGGTATCGCCGTTGCCATCACGCCCGCCCTGGGTGCGATTGCCGTCGTTGCTGCCGCCACGGCCGCCGCCGCCTTGCTGCCCCTGCTGTCCGCCCTGACCGGACTGACCGCCCTGACCTTGTTGTCCGCCCTGCCCCTGTGCACCCTTGGCACCCTCTTGGCCTTTGGCACCCTGCGCACCTTCGGCACCCTTCGCACCTTGTTCTTGACCCTTCGCACTATTCGCACTCTGGTTCCTGGCGCGTTCTGCCATGCGCTGGCCAAGTGAATCAACGCCGCGCGCGAGGTCGCGCGCCTTGTCGAGGGCTTCGGTGCCCTTGTCGCGGCCGACTCGACCGACCGATGACGCGGCGTCGTTCAGCTTCTTGCGCAGCGATTCGAGATTGGCGCCGATCTCGTCCTCGAAGTTGCGCGCGTACTGTTCCGGCGCGCCCGAGCCGAGCAGGCTCTTCGAGTAGCGGATCTTTTCCTTGACCTTGTTGTCGCGAATGCCGCTGGCGGCCTCCGACAGCTTGCGCGCGGTGTCCTTCGAGTCCTTGGTGGTTTCACCCACCATGCGATCGAGCTGCTTCTCCAGACTCGCCACCTTTGACTCGAGCGCGTCCTTGCGCTGCCCCAGCATCTGCTGCTGTTGCAGGCGATCGGGACCGGCGCCGGCGAGTTCCTTGGCGTCGCTCGCGATGTCCTTCTGCTCTTCCGCAATTTCGTCGGCCTGGCGCTGCGCATCAGACACGTCGCGCTGCCCGCGCGCCTGCTGATTGCGCTCGAGCTGGCGCTGCGCATCGCGCAGCCGATCGGCCGCCGCAGACGCCTGGCCACCCGCCGATGGATCGCCCTTGGCCGCGGCCCGCTTCATCGCGTCGGCGGCGCTGCGCAGCTGCCGCGCGGTGTCGGCGAGATCCTGTCGATTCTGATCGCGCGACAGCTTCTCGAGCTGGCGCGCGGCCTCTTCGGCCTGTTCCGCCAGCGCGCGCTGCAGGTCGCCGCCGTTGCCGCCGGCCGACTGGCCCGACGCGAGCCGGCGCTGCCGCTCGATTTCCTGCTCCTGCCGGCGCGCCAGCTCTTTCAGCTTCTCGGCCAGCGCGTCGATCTGCTGATCCTGCTGCTGCGACGAGGCCTGCGAATTGGTCTCGTACTGGTTCGCCATCTTGTCGAGCTCGAGCTTGAACAGATCGGCAAGGTCGTTGGCGATCGATCCGGCGCCGCCGCCGCCACCACCGCCGCCGGCCTGACGCCCGGTCTGCACCTGCAGCTCGAACTCTTCTTCGGCCTGCTGCAGGAACTGCAGCGCCAGGTTCTCGGGCGGCAACGCGCCATCAGGACTCTGGGCCTGCAGCTTCTTCTCCGCAGCCCCCATCTGCTCGGCCGCCTTCGGCAGCAGCTCCGCGATCTTCTTGAACGAGGGATCCGCCACCACCAGGCGGCTGTTCATGCGCTGCACCAGGCCGTTGACCTGTTCGCGCAGCTTGCCCTGCGCCAGCGTCAGCACGACCACCGCTTCGCGGAACTTGTCGGATTTGAGCGTCTTGCGATCGCGCTGCACGTTGAACGTGCCGGCGATGATCTGGCGCTGCTGCTGCGACAGCGCGCCGACTTCCTGGCCCCCGCCACCACCGCCGCCGCCGCCACCACCGCCCATCGACGCGGCCGGCTTGAAGTTCTTGTCGAACGGCCGGATGCGCAGGAAATAAATGTCGCTCGTCGCCGCTTTCGCGCCGGCGATCGCGTCGTTGTCGGTCGCCTTGGCGTAATACGACACCGAGTCGCCCGCCTGCACGCCGAGCTCCTCCATGTAGAAGGTGTGGCCGGCCGTCACTTCCGGCGCCGGCCGCGAGCCGTCGAACAGGCGAATGGTCTTCTCGGGTCCGCCGTTCACCGAATACACCAGCTGCAGGTTCTTGACCGCAAAGTCATCGTCCGCCTTCGCTTCGACGAAGAACTCCTGCACCGGTGTAGCGTCGGTATCGCGTCCCGGCTTCGACAGCTTCACCGTGGGCGCCAGGTCCGACAGCAGATCGATCGTGTACTGCGGCGATGCCGTCACGTGCTCGCCGGCCGGGCCGTCGAGCTCGATGCGGTAGAAGCCGTCTTTCTGCGCCGTGAATTTCGAGGTCAGGGTCCCATCGGCGTTGGCGGTCAACGGCACACTGCTGTTTTCGCCGAGCACGATCCGGCCGCCCTTCGACGCCATCGTCGGCGTGATGGTCAGCGCGACGTCGGTGCCCTTGAGCACGGCGATGTCGCCGCCGTCTTCGATCTTGCGGTTCTCGAGGCCGGTGTAGGCCGGGTAGTCGTACTCGAGGTCGAGCTTCTTCACGTACGGCAGTTCGACGACGTTGAGCTTGAAGACCGGCGATCGCACGCCCGCGGCTTCCACGACGTAGTCGAGGGGTTCGGCGAGGTCGAACAGCATGCCCTCATACGCGCCGTTGTCGCCCTTGATCATCGGCACGCGCTCGAACGCCGCGTTGGCCGCCTTGCGGATCAGGATCGAGGCATCGGTCGCGTCGAATCCCGAAAGGGTGGCGTTAATGGTTTGATCCGCGCCCTTGGGAACGGTGGCGTTGCCCGGGGTGACCGCGATGCGGTACGGCGCCGCGGCTTCGACATCGCTGGTAATGACGAAGATCGCCGACAGCGTGTGGCGCAGATAGGCGGGACCGAATGTGAAGAGCGCCACGGCCGCGAGCGCGACGCCACCGGCGATCCAGGCGTAGCGGCGCATCGGGTCGCGCTCGATGCGCTGGCCTTCGTGAATCTCGTGCACGCGGACGATCGCGTGTTCGATCAGCCGCTGGATCAGCACCGGTGACCAATCACCCGGCTTCTCGGACGCCTCCATCGCGCTGAGGATGGTGGAGTCGAGCGTGGGCTCGTGTTCTTCGAGATAGAGCGCGACCTGTTCGTCGGTGACCTTGCGCGACAGCGGCCGCGCGAAGAACCACGCGCCCGCGGCGACCAGCACCACCGCCGTGACAATGCGGAACGCGAAGATCGAAGCGGGCGTGAACTTGAGGGCCTCGAGCGCGTAAGCCATCGCCACGATGGCGAGCACGCCTGCAATCAGAAAGCCGACCGCGCCGCGCAGTGCCAGCTTCAGGCGCCATCGCCTGCGGACCTGCCGGACCACGTCGAGCAGTTGAGCGCGGGAGTTGAGCTCACCCATGAGAGGCTTCCTCGATTGTTCCTTCTACCCTTCGCTCGATTGCAAAGCCTACGGCTTTGCGATCTCGCTCGAGGCGAGCCACCCGCCATGGGTGGCCGGCTACCGCGTCGCGCGCGACAGGCGTGCGGCCAGCACGGTTTCAGCGATCAGGAGCAGAATACCTGCGAACAGCAGGTACCACCAGAACCTTTGTGCCAGTTCCTGCGCCTCATCCGGTAAGACGTCCTGCCCGCCGCCGGGGCCGGACGATCCGTCCCCGGAGATCGCCGTCGTCAATTCCTTCGGATCCATGCGTTCCAGATTGGATTCGGCCAGGTTGACATTGGCCGCGGCCACGATGCCCGGTCCCGCCTCGCGCCCTGCCACACGAATTTCATAAAAGCCCTGCTCGGTTAATTCGACCGCGGTCGAGGGTGGCGCGGCCCCGGCGGGAGCGGCCGGCGGCGTGAGATCGCGGCGCTGGCCCGAGGGCGCGAGCACGGTACGTGCGGTCTGGTTGCTGGCCGCGCCGGCGGTGGTGGCGCCCGCGGCGATCTCGGCCGCCGTCACGTCGAGCACCTGGCCGACGGTCAGCCACGCGGGCTGTTCCTTGAAGCCCGACAAGTGACGGCCCAACTGGTGAACAAAGGGCAGGAACACCGGCTTGAGCGGCAGATCGTTCCAGCTGAGATCGAGCGTCGAGGCAAACACCATCGCGCGGCCGTGGCCGGCGACGCGTTCCACCAGCGCGGGCTCGCCGGTATCGAATCGTGCGATCACGGTGGCCTCTTTCGCGGCGGTCAGCGCGCGGTACGAATAGAAACGCGCGGTTGAAAAATCGCCGCTGCGCGGGCCGCGAAACGGCTCGAAGACCGCGTGGCCGTAGTCCATCCCGCTCAATTTCGCGGCCGCGCCGCGCGTGCGGTCGATGGTAGTCGCCAGCCCCGCCGGCAGCCAGGCCGCGCGGGCCGCGGGCCAGCTCGCGCGCGGACCGAGCGCCAGCAACAACCCGCCGCCGCCTTCCACGAAGGTCACGAGCTTGGCCGCCGCGGCCTCGCTGACCACGACGTCATTCAGGATGATCAATCGCGCGCGCGACAGCGCATCACCAGCCAGTGCGTCCGGCGACTGCATCGCGGTGTCGAAGTGCGGCGCATCGCCGATGGCGAGCGCTCTCGACAAGTAGAGGCTCGCGTCGGCGCGGCCCTCCGGTATCACCACCAATACCGGGACCGGCGCCGACGGCGTGATCACGAAGTGAAACACGTTATCTCTCACCAGGGCGTCGGGCGGTTGCTGCTCCGTGCCGAGCCGGACCGAGGCGCGCGTATTCGCGGCGGTGATGGTCAGCGGCGCAAACGTCACGGACGCCGACGCGCCCGGCTCGACATTCGCGGTGAGCGTCTGCACGACGCGCCCGT